>CAIQHU010000081.1 GCA_903871735.1 uncultured beta proteobacterium
AGATTATTAGATAGTTCTTTAGTGCTTACTATTTTTTGGGAATCCTCAGTTTGAGAGAGGCTATCTTGATTAAGACTAGTAATTTTCTTAAATTCTTGTGGAACATCCCACTTCATTTGATTACATACCCATGAGGCAAATAAAATTAAATCGACTTTATCTCTTGAGGATACGTCATCAATATCTGCAAAATACCAATTTAAAGAATCTGCCCAGTTATAAGCAACCTCTTTTCGTTCGTCAATCTCTTGGCAATAAAAATCTTTTGCCTCTTGCAACATAAATCTAAGCATATGGGGATTTACGTTTAGACTAAGATAAATAGCATCTTCAAGCGAAATAAATTTGAACTGACTCCAATAAGACCATCTTGGTGATTCATCTTCTGAGTATTTTGGATCCCTAACCATTATCATCTTCTTAAGCTCCTTTTCCTTTTTAGATTAATTACTACGTACCAAATTCAATTTCGTCCAGATTGTCAGCCTAATTTTGAGCCATCTTTTGTTATTAAGTAAGATTATGAGTATGGGTTTAAATAGGACCTTATTTATTTTTTATTTCGTCAATATAGTCTGCCCATCGTTGAATAATTTCACGTCTTTGTTTAATAAAGACCGCTCGGTTATATGAATTACCATTAGCATCTCTTACTGCATGTGCAAGTTGCGCTTCGAGGTGATCCACATTGGCATTTAATTGTTCGGCAAGCATTGTTCGCCCACTCGCTCTAAACCCGTGCCAACTTTGGGTCTTTCCGAAGCCAAGGGAGTATAGTGCTGCCCTCACACTATTATCACTAATTGGCCTTGATGCCTGACGCTCACCTCTAAAAACAAAGGGACTTTTTCCGATGTATGGATTTAATTCCTCCAATAGTTTTATTGCTTGTGTTGGTAAAGGAACTAAATGGGGGTCGCCATTTTCTTTTCTTTCCTTAGTGCCCTTCATTTCCGCAGCGGGTATTGTCCACAATGCATTTTCCAAGTCGATATGCTCCCAGCGCATTGCTCGAAGGTTTCCGGGGCGTTGAAACAGAATTGGTGCAAGCTTAAGCGCTGTTTTTACAACGATACCACCTTGGTAATTATCTATAGCATTTAAAAGTTTTGCGAACTCATTTGGTTCCGTGATTGCTTGGAAATGCTTGCCTCGATAGGGCTTTAATTTAGCCTTAACTCCTCGTGTAACATCTGGAATACCATCAAGTGCAACATACTCCCAAATTTGTCGGCAAATCATTAAACCTCTATCAGCCGTTTCTATAGCCCCGCGCTCTTCAACCTTCCTTAGGGCAAAAAGTATTTCATTACCCGTAATGGCTTTAATTGGGCGCGTTCCTAGGAGTGGAAATAAGTCTCTTTCCATTTGTCGCATAGTCTTTTCAGCATGACTAGTTCCCCAATTGGTTGATTTGGTTTTGAACCAGTCTAGTGCAACATATTTAAAGGTTGAATCGTCTGGTTGTTGGGTTGAATTACGCTGTCTTTTTTGTATGGAACTTGGGTCTTGTCCTTGAGTAATGAGGGCTTTTGCTTCGTCACGCTTTTGTCTTGCCAACTTGAGGGATATGGCGGGGTAGATTCCTAAGGCAAGCCTTTTTTCTTTATTTTCATATCGGTATTTCAACCGCCAATA
>CAIQHU010000082.1 GCA_903871735.1 uncultured beta proteobacterium
CACCATCTCCCGCTGCTAAACCAGCGAGTGATCTAGCAACATCCTCTATTGAAGTATCTGCGTTTAATCCTGGTTGGCCATTTTCAATCAAAGATTTCTCTAAGTAAATAGCTAACCCTCCGTAATCACACTCCACAATTGAATTTGAGTCAAAAATTGATAGCCATTCGAGTAAGTCTACGATCTCCTGCTCAATTGGGCCATTGCCAAAAGCATTAACTACTGCTTGGTGTGCAAACAAGCATCTTTGTTTTGCATTTGATATCGATGTTCGAAGAATTGTGTAAGTACCATCATCATTGGTGCCTCTAATTCGATCGGAAGGCTCAAAGAGTGAAAACCAACGTGGTGGAATACTCCAAGTTGCAGTAATTATGTGAGAGACCTTATCTTCAATACTCTCAGAGTTTAGTGAAAGTGCGTTTTCAATTTCTTTAGGTAGAAAAAAACTACTTATTGTTAACGGCATTGAAGATTTAAAATCATCCAATGCTGCCCAGCACCTAGCTGCTGTTGACCAAGGAGCTATATATTTCTTGTCATCAATTTCTAAAATGTGTGCGCCATCTAATTTAAGTGCGGGTAGTTCTGTAACAATTGTTCTCCGGAGCGCTCTACTTTGTTCATCTTTGCCCGTTGGAGTTGTGACTGGAATTTGATTCCATCTAAGTTGATCTGATTTTATAAATGCAGTTATCGGTTCATAAACTCTTAAGGATGCAACATATGGGGTGGGGCGCATATCAATTAAACACGTGTTGCGTTGCTACCTTCACTGTATGGATCTTCATCATCAAAGCTTGCATCATTTTTTACCTCACCGTGCAACTCTTTTGCTAATCGCTCTAGGTCCATGTCCTGGTTTGAGTACTTAAGATCTCTTGCTACCTTTGTTTGTTTTGCTTTTGAACGGCCACGTCCCATTTGTGGTCTCCTTCAACACTCAATTTATTATTATCAGGCGGGTAGATTATCGCAAAGCTGGGCCTTCAACCATCGGCGCTTTTCCACCACTGAAAAGGGCTTTAAGGCCGATTACCTGAAGGAAAAGACTCATTCCCATAATTGGGATTCGAAAGCGATGATCCCCAATTGTGAACAGGGTAATCAACCAGTTGGTGGTAATTGCAACCATAGCCAAATTACCTATAAATCTTTCGAATGAATTCTGCCGCCACAGAATTAAGTATCCGTAGAAGAGCAGTGTTAATCCGCCAAGCAACCAAAACCATGAAAGAGTTCTGCCTATCTGACCAAATATTAAATTAGCCCCTTCCTGGTTTTTTGCAATATTTGTTAACGGGCTGATTTTAAGCCAAGGGTTTCTCAGCATTGTTCCAGTAAACACATCTCCTGCAAAACCATTATTTATCCATGGTGACCAAAAGTAAATTGATTTGTTATAAAAAAGCTGCAAACCTTTTATAGGATTATTCAAATACCAAATTAGAACACACCTAACTCTTTGGTTATCCTGTTGCGCAGAAGTCCCTGATAAATCACACTCAACTCCAAAACCTTCTTTCATGTATCCACCTGTAGCGTTATCGCCAGCGCCAATATTCATGGTTACACCTAGGTTTGTAGAAATACTGTTAATTCCAATTGCTTGGTTGTTTCGATATATCAATGTGGCAGGGAAAAAGAGTGTTACTACCAAAGTAATAACTACTGCAAGTGAGCTAGCTTTTACGCCTTTGCGAGTAATAACCCAAAATACATTTAGTAGTATTCCGGTAAAAATTAGCCTTGGCTGCATAAACGAAAGTATGCCGACAACAATTGAACTAATAATTAAATACTTAAAGAACTTTTTGTCATCTTTTTCAATGAAATCTTTTATAATCATACCAACAACAATAAGTACTCCTGAAGCTGTAAAGCTTTCATAACCAACTGCTATTGAGCTAAGCGATAAAGTTGGGTTGAAAATTATTAATAAAAAAGCTAGAAATGCAAATTCCTTTAATCTAGTTTTTGATATTTGTGAAGCAAAAAAATATGCAGAATACGAAAAGATTGCTGACTGAACTATAGATAAGGTTGTAAGTGCCCAACTTTTGCCTAGAATTGATAAAAATAAGATAACTAAGGGATATCCAGCTGGCCAATAATTAAGAATGCTTTCTGGGGAAAATACTCCGTCCTTTAATAGGGCGTTATAGCCCATTAGATAATTCTCACCATCTGCG
>CAIQHU010000083.1 GCA_903871735.1 uncultured beta proteobacterium
TATAGAACATTTACCTGCTTTCACCTCTACCATCGCAATCAAGTGCTTTTTGACAGTCCCATCCATTGAAACCTTTGTGATTAGAGCGTCATCCGTCATTGAAGTTCTGTTTACTCCTGGTCTAAAGTGCTCTCCTTTTGAAGTTCGCCAAACTCCCTCACTCGACTCCTTTAAACGTATACCTAATAAATCTGCTTCCGTTCTAGGTTTTTTTCTCTGACGATCGGGATGGACTATGAATCCAGGAATTAAAAAGAAACCATTTAGTCTGAAATACCATTCAGTAACTTCTTCGGCTCTCTTGCCTCTTTCTCTATCAACTCCCGTTTCATCAAAATCTTCATTTTCCAATTTAAGCTCCAACTTTTTTTTCAAACATACAGTGACTCACGCAATATTCCCAGTTCCTTGCATAACAATTAACCCAGCGTCGCATTAAACGCTCGAACCTGCCCCACCCTACCAATCCAAAATGATGAGCAAGATTTCCATAAACTACCCATATCTGGTAAACAAATGGCATGAAATTAAAACTCAAGATCCGTATACTTTGTTTATCAACAAAAGTGAGCAACTATGAACTACGTAAAAGTAGCAATTTGCATCTTCCTTCTAATTTCAACATCGATCAATGCGATTGCCCAGAGTAATTACGAAGACAGTACTTTTTACACTAAATTTATTTTTTATTTGTCTTTATTTTTATCGTTAATTTTTTCAATATTGCTTTACAAATTAAAAAATAAGGATCTCAAAAGAAGCAGTTTAGAACTTGCTATTTGGCTTAGTGGTTGGTTCGCAATATTTGGATTTTTTATCAGCTTCATAGTGCAGTTCGGAAAGGTACAAAACCTACTTTGGTATCCACATGCATGGAGTTCAACAGTATTCACTGGAATACTTATTCCAACTCTAGTTTTAGCAGGAACAGGATTTGTACTTGGCTTTCTTCTTAGAATTCATTCATTAAATCATATAAAAAAATGACACAAATCCTATCAACTTCAGCCTTTGTAATTTTTAAATTATCAACAATTTGAAAGTTTGTCGAGTCACTTTGAGAGTTCAGGTCTTATAAATGCTCTGCAAGGTAGCCAACCACAAGGCAACGAACTTTCCAACTGTTCGTAACGACTAATATAAGGAGAGATAGGACGAAGCAAAATATTATCGTGAGCAAATTTATCTAAAAAGTAAACATCTACAGGACCTAGTTCACTTTCTGTTAATGAGAGTATCTTTGGAATGTCTCTGTATTGTTCAAACCCAAATAACTGACCTGAAAAGCCTCCTTGAGCCGCAAGTAAAACACAGGCTACGTTAAGCCGAATAGGAAAGATAACTTCTGCAAAAAGAACGTGTGATGGGACGTTTGAAAAAAGAACAAGATACTCAGACTCGTAATTTTGGGCGTCGAATTTATTTTTTTTATATCTAGGCTGCATTCGTAAAGAAAAAAGTGTAACGGGTACAACCTTATTAAAAACATAGTCTTCTCGCTTTTCAGCAAGTACGTAAGTCGGTGCGTAAGCTGAATCATCCTCGCTATCTTTACTTGTTTCCAATCTCTCAAATAAATCATGTAAATCATTCATCCAAAAGAGAATTGGATGCTCTATCGATGCTGAATTATCTATTCTTAAAAGTCGCATACTAAGCAGGTCATCAGAATCTCCAAAGATAATAGGATTAACATCTGAACCACTACCAGGGTACCAATAGACAGACGGTTTTCCGTTAATTGCTTTTAAATGATTCCAAAGAGTGCTTGATTGATTTGGATCAGATGGAACAAGTCTCTCGAGAAATTCATCCCAATCAAACTTCATGTTTTCAGAGCGTAACTCTTCTATGAAGCGCGACACTGTGTATTCAGGATTTGGTGTTTTGCCAGAAAATCGACTAGGCCATCGATTAAATAAGTTCTTCGACACATCTCGGGAGGCTAACTCACCGTAATTTTCAAATAGATTATCCCTAATTAGCTGTTTTTGTATGTAGTCATTTTTACGTTCCCACACAGCAATACTTGACTCCAATTGCTCTTTAGCAATTCCACCTAGCAAACGCTCTCTCAGCTTTGCAGCAGCCTTCGCCCGGCTCATTCTGAAAGCAATAACGTCAAAGCATGAGTGAATAAATTGAGTCTGCCAATTTAGCAGATCAGCGCCATTCTTGGCCTCGATTAATCCTTGTATCAAGCTCTCAATAAAATGTTCATCATCTAGCTCGGGAACGTCGATACGGTAAGCATTTGCATAGGCGTTTCTGATACCAAAATCAAAAAACCGCTCAGACTTATGGTTGTTATGGACTTCTATGAGTGCCTTCAACCAATTGCGTTCTTTTTCATGCGATGCAATTCTTAAATGGTTGAGATGTTTAGTCATAGCAATCAAGGTAGTTCGCTTTTGCTCATAAGTAATACTTAATTACATCCCCATCCAAAAAACTACGTCTTCCAGCCAATACACGATAGCCCCATGTAACGACTTCTGGAATTGCTATACAGCAGTTGTACTCAATGTGGATCGCTATGGAGTGTTCAGATGTAGCTAAATAAACGTCTTTTTTACATTTTGTACATCTACGAACCAAGTTAAAGTCCTCCCCTTTAACTTGAGTCATTTCTTGCCAGGTAGCTTTACACTTAAATTTGTAGTGACAATTGCGGATAAAGTGGTTTTTGGTTTCTGCTTCCATACCCTGCTTATAGTCAGGGAAGAAAATTTGTCAAGTACCATGATAGTGGGCGTGCTCTGGAACTAACCATTCACTACCCTCCCTCATTAGTTATTCATCAAAA
>CAIQHU010000084.1 GCA_903871735.1 uncultured beta proteobacterium
CAACCAATCACACAATACATGCTAGCTTTAGATGAGGTATGTTATGTTGGGCAGGCAATTGCTGTCGTAGTTGCTGAAAATCGCTATATTGCCGAGGATGCTGCACAATTAGTAATCGTTGATTATGAACCTCTTCCAGTAGTTATGGACGCACGGATGGCGGCAATGGCTAATGCGCATCTAGTCCATCAAAACTCTACAGACAACCTTGCAGCGACCCTCCCTTGGAAATTTGGAGACATTGATCAAGCTTTTGCAAAAGCACCCCATATATTTAAAGAATCGTATTATCAACATCGTGGAGTAGTACATTCCATGGAATGCAGAGGAGTTATTGCACAGTATGATGCCCAACTAGATCAGCTTGCGGTTTGGACCTCTACGCAATCCCCATTTTTAGTAAGAAGATTTTTGGCTCAGTTCCTAGAACGGGAAGAAGTTGCTATTCGGGTAATTGCGCCAGATGTTGGAGGTGGTTTTGGACCAAAGGCGGCCCACTATCCAGAGGAGTTAGTTGCAACATTACTAGCAATAAAATTAAAACGTCCTATTAAATGGATCGAGGATCGACTTGAACATTTTCTAACAACAACACAACAGCGCGATCAATGGTGGGATGTTGAGGTGGCTTGTGAATCTGATGGTCATGTTCTTGGAATGCGAGCAGTATGTACGCACGATAATGGCGCCTATCTGCCTTACGGACTTTTACTATGTATGACATCTGTTGCTCCCTTTCCAGGTTCTTATGCCATTGGTGCAATTGATATTCGCCTGGACTGTATGTTTACAAATGCGGTTCCTACAACGCCTATTCGTGGTGCAGGACGACCAAATGCCACCTTTGTAATTGAGCGTACGATGGATACAATTGCAAGAGAACTAAAACTTGATCGTATAAAAGTACGCCAACGTAATTTCGTTCAAAAGGAGCAATTTCCTTATTTAACTGGAGCAAAGCTTCCAAATGGGATAGGTATTCAATATGACTCGGGAGACTATGCTCGATGTTTAGATATGGTACTTGAGTCATCCCAATACTCACAATTAGAAATTCGCTGTAAAGAAGCGGCTCAAAAAGGTGTTTACCGTGGAATTGGTATTGCAAGTTATAACGAAGATAGTGGCTTACCACCATACGAGGGAGCAACTGTCAAAGTGTTACCCTCTGGAAAAGTTTTCGTCGAACTGGGATCCTGCTCGCAAGGCCAAGGCCTTGAAACAATTGTTGCTCAGATTGCCGCTGACCAATTTGGACTTCATGCCAACGATGTTTTGGTAAAACTTGGAGATACGATTGCATCTGCAATGGCTCTTTCTACGGTGGGAAGCCGAGTAGCGTCAACTGCTGGACCTAGCGTCTTTCTTGCTGCCCAAGCTGTACGTCAAAAAGCATTTAAATTGGCCGCAGAACACTTTAATGTTTCTGAAAATGAAGTCAATATTGATGCTGGAATACTATTCTTAAAGTCAATACCTGATCAGAAGATAAGTCTTGCAGACTTGGCAAAAAAATTAGTAGCTGGAGTTATGGTTAATGTTCCACAAGGGTTTTCACCTGGTCTTGAATCTACTGCTTATCACACAACTGAGAGAGCTGTATATGCCAATGGTTCCAATGTAGCTGAGGTTGAGGTCGATATTCATACAGGCGAAGTAACACTGCTCAATTACTGGGTTGCGCATGACTGTGGCACTGTCATCAACCCTGCATTAGTAAATGGACAAATCATTGGTGGTGTTGTCCACGCCATTGGAAATGCACTTTTTGAGCATATGAAGTTTGACCAAGATACTGGTCAGCCAATAACTACCAATTTGGGAGAATATCTGCTCCCGTTAGCTACAGAAATGCCACAAATTTATATAACGCATATGGAGTCTCCGTCCCCTCTCAATCCGCTTGGCGTCAAGGGAGCCGGTGAAGGGGGTACGATACCGGGGATAGCTTGTTTAATATCTGCTATTGAAGATGCGCTGAAGCCTTTAAACGTGAAGATCAATGAATATCCATTATCTCCTGAGAGACTTTTATGTCTAATCGAAGAAGCAAAAATACGCACAGTAGCATAAAATTTATTCTTATATCTGTGAAGCACATACAAGATTAATCTTATGTATCATCGATTGCTAATATTTAATTCTACAATTATCTCAATTCGTAGTTTATTAGACATTGGAATATTTTTTCAACCAGCGAATTAGGATCTATTATTTTTTCAATTAATTCGTGAATTAACGACTTGTTCATAATAGGTGAATTCAAGTACGAAATACAAATATTGCTGCATGATGTTGCTTCAAATCAAACGTCTCAGGAATAAACAACCCATTAGGACATTTGTACTCTCAATTATCTTAACTCTTACCAAGCAAGCCTTGCTTGATAAAGTTTAAAGTCATGATAAGCAATTATTGTGGCTGAAAATTTATATCTTTTACGAGCTTTCCATATTTCGCATACTCCTTATTAATTAAATCAATAGCAAATTGTGGTTGTTCGGTAAAAACTATTAATCCCATTTGATTTAATTTATCTACAGTGCCAGGAGCTTTTAGGGCAAAGTTAATTGCATCATTTAATTTTGCAACAATAAAGGCTGGTGTCTTTGCTGGTGCTATGTAGCCATGCCAACCATTTGAATACCAACCCGGTAATGTTTCAGCTATCGCCTCAAAATGAGGATTCATGGGTACCCTTTTTTCATTGGTTATTCCAATCATTTTGATATTACCGTTTTTTACTTGTGTAATTTGGCTAGCGATACTTCCTATACTCACCATAATCTGACCACCTATTAAATCATTTTGAACAGGTGCTGCGCCCTTATACGGAATATGGCTAAATTTAATATTCGCACTTTGTGCAAAGTGTTCGAAAGTTAAATGTGGAAAACCTCCTTCACCATTTGTTCCAACCGTTAGCATTCCCGGATTTTTTTTTGCCCAGTCGATTAATTGAGCTACCGTATTGAATGGAGTCTTATTATTTGCAGTGATTACAAGATAATTAAAAGTAGAAATAGTTATAGGAGAAAAATCTTTGAGCGGATTGTAAGGTAAATTTTTCTTAGTGTGGGGTAAAGTAACTAAATTACCTCCTTGCCCTACTCCAATCGTGTATCCATCAGGCTCTGCCTTAGCAATCAAATCTGCGCCGATAATACCAGCCGCGCCAGGTCGATTCTCAACAATGACAGGTTGGCCTAAACGATCAGAAATTTTCTGTTCAAGCATACGTGATATGAGATCGCCTGTTTCACCAGGAGGAAATGGCACAATAATCTTGATCGGTCTTACCGGATAATTATCTGCAAAGACATGTAAACATGTTAAACAACTAGACAAAAAAGTTGCAATCAGAAAATACTTTTTTAGGTTGGTCACTTGTACATCTCCAAATTATTATATTTTTAACAATATGAGAATAATATATTTTTAAGATTTGAGGTAAAAAATTTTTATTTGTAGATACTTGACTTAAGCCTAGGTCGGTAAACAGTATTTGAATACATCCTATTAAATTTAGACATTGATCAAATCGTTGCGGCTTCTTTTCAAAGGCACAAATTTTTATTAGGTCTTAAATCCCGTACATTTTTTTGCAAAAATTTTTACCCTACTGAATATATCCTTCAGTTGTCTTTACTCACATGAATGGCGCATCATAATCTCAAAATTAGGTTACATCATCTATCTTGACCCGGCTTATAATCCAACACGCACCAGCAATTAAGATAATTGCTCCGCTCTCATAAATTAATATTGAAGGGTCTCCGTCTTTTCCCTGAAGAATAATTAATCTACTCAAAGCAGTCATTGCGATAAACAAAGGTATCGTTATTGGAATGCGGTGGCTAGAATAAAAAGCTGCTAGCATCCCAAGTACCTCAGCATAAATAAACATAAGTAAGAGGTCCTGCAGTTCCACGCGACGGTTAGTGATTAAGGAAAAAATTTCTTGGCACATTGCTACAATTGTGAAAATTGCAATAATAATTAAAAATGTTTTTTCGATTAAACCAATGATATTTTTTACGTTCATAATAGAGTAGACCAAATGACGGAGTGTTGTTAACTGAGTTAGAGTACTGCTTTGACAATATTGCAACTGAGCAGAGTTGCAATATAAGTTACATCGTAGTTAAATCTTACAGGATATTTCTGCAGAATCAAAGTACTATATTCTTAACCTGATTCATAAACTTCTTGAGAAGTTCTATCGAAAAATACCTCGTGGAGCCGGCTGAATCACCTCAAATCTAACTTTGGATTTTAAATTAACATTTTGAAAGATTTAATTTTTCATTCACTAATATCTTTCTTTATGGCAGAGCATAGCTTAAACTTAATATTATAAAATTAGCCCTACTTCAATTTAAGGAAAATATGATTCAATTATTAAACCCCAAAACAATTTCAGCACCTAATGG
>CAIQHU010000085.1 GCA_903871735.1 uncultured beta proteobacterium
AAATTTGTACGGATAATTATTTTTTTGAATTTTATCAATCGTAAACTGATATTGATTTAAAAACTCATCATTTTTATCAAGAATAATTTCTTCATTATTTTTGAATTCAATTTTAGTGAGGGTTCCTTTACATAAAACACGTAAATCCCTTTCCTTGGCGCATCCAGTTAGCACAAAGACTGCTAAAACGAGAAATTTAATATAGCGCAATGATTATCCTCCAACAAAATATGTACTTAATATCCTTTTATTATATTATTCTTGACCCATGATACTAAAAATTATAAAAAATAAAACGTCAATATTTGTAAATATGAATATGCTTCTAACCCAATTATCAACATGATTGCTAAACCGCCTAAGGAAAGACTATGTCTAGAATAAAAATATCCAATGAGGAACTAGAGGTCTTACAGTCACTACGAAACCACCGAAAACTTCATCGCCAAAAAGTTATTTTAAAAGTCAATCCAGAGAAGCAAAGCCTTACATTGGGGCAGGTTATTTCTGATGGGGTTGCTAAAACAGTGGGCTCTTGGACCTTTATTATTATTCAAAGCCTTTGTATCATTGCATGGATCATTTTTAATACCCATAATGGCGCCTCGGCTTGGGATGCTTATCCATTTATCTTATTAAATTTAGTCTTATCTTTCCAGGCCGCTTATACTGCGCCCGCGATCATGATGAGCCAAAATCGCCAATCAGAAATCGATCGGCAACAAGCTCATGATGATTTTGAAATTAATGTCAAAGCTGAATTGGAAATAGAAATGCTTCATCAAAAAATAGACCTAATGAAGGAACAAGAATTACTATTTTTAGCAGAGGCGATTAAAGAACTCAGTATCAAGATTGATCGCTATCAACCATCTTGAGAGAAATTGAGTAAATGGGTGCATCAGCAATTTTTTTACTCAATTTTGGGCCAAGGTGTTTTTCAATTAATCGGGAGTAGCGCCTGTCTCTTTCACAACTCTGCCCCATCTTTGCGTCTCATTACTTAAAAACTCTCTTGCAGCTTCGGGCGATTTACTCGTTACCACTATTGCTCCTTGCTTTTCTAGTTTCTCTTTCACCTCGGGAAGCATTAATGTATTAATCGTTGCGGTATATAACTTATTTACAATATCACGCGCTGTTCCAGTTGGAACCGCCAATATTTGCCATGAACCACCCGTCAAATCTTTAAAACCTGCCTCAGATATGGTTGGGACATTAGGTAACTCAGGCATCCGACTTGGGCTCGTAACAGCAAGCCCTTTTAACCGACCAGATTTAATAAATTCTTGCGCTGAAGACAATGTTACAAACATCATTTGAGTCTCCCCTCCAACCATTCCAACAGCTGCAGGACCAGCCCCCCCCTTATAAGGCACATGAACTAGTTTAGTCCCGGTAAGTCCCATAAAACGCTCAGCTTGCAAACGATTGGCGCTGCCAGATCCTGGTGAAGCAAAATTAAATTTACCTGGGTTAGCTCTTAAATAAGTAACTAGTTCAGCTACAGTATTTGTGGGGAAAGAGGCAGTCGTCACAAGCGCGCTTGGAACATCAACTACCTCGGTTACAGAAATGAAATCCCTTAATGGGTTTACCTTAATATTTGGATATAAGGCAGGGTTAATCGCCATCGTACCAATATTACCTAGAAACAATGTATAACCATCCGGCGCAGATTTTGCTGCCAACTCCATGCCGATGTTTCCAGAGGCACCAGGCTTGTTTTCAATAATCAATGGCTGGCCAAGTAAGTCTCCTAATTTCGTCTGCAAAATTCTACCAACCAAATCTGAGGCACCCCCTGGTGAGAAAGGGATGATCATTTTGATCGGTTTATTCGGGTAATCTTGAGCCTGTGAAAAGCCTGGCAATCCACACAAAGAAAAAACAACCAATACATTAAATACAAAACCAAATACACTATTTATCTGAACATTCATCAAAAACCTCTTTAAAATTCTAACGCCTTATTGAAAATAATAGCCTAGGAGTTATAAATCGACTTCAGACGTATTTAGTCAAATTAATAAATATCCTGCTCTGGAGTAATTGGTAATTGAATCGGCTTCTTTAACCTTGCAGATAAGTCAAAGGCCTTTGTCATCATTAAGTTCAAATGAGCCTCCGCTGCTGTAGCCGCAGGCGTTGGCAAATTCAAGCTGACACGGTTAAGCCATGATTCAGTCTCTTCACGCATCGGTCCTCGCAGCTCTCCCAAGGCCATATCACCGGGCGGATAACTTCCCATAAAATCTACTCGCCTAGATTGATCCGGTGCATAACCCTCACCCTGCGACTTGGACGTGGCTAAGACAATATCTCGGTGCGTATCATCAATCGTCAAAACACCTTCAGTACCTACAATACCGATATCTAAACTATAAACCGCGCCTGGCCATACCACTGGTAATGCCCAAGAAATCGTAGCTTGATAAATAGTGCCATCAGAAAAAGTAATTACTCCCGAAGTGGCATCAATACCCTTCCATTCAGGACCCAAGGCTTTATCAATCGAGCGCGCATATATCTCAACCGGTGTCTTCCCAGCCATCATCCACATCACAATATCTAATGCATGCGTACCTGAAATCACCATCGGTGAAATTTTGTGCGGGTGATCTGTTCGCTTATAGTTGTCAATTGCAACTAAACGGTTCATAAAAGCACGAGAAGACACTAAGGTAATATCTCCTAACTGACCACTTGCTACTTTTTCTTTGGCTGCTAACCATCTTCTACGAAAGCGCTGTGTATAACCAACTACTGCATCAACGCCGGCTTTTTGAATAGCGGCTAAAACACGTGCTGAATCACCTAGATCAGTTGCTAGTGGTTTTTCAATCATCAAAGAGTGTTTTCGTTCAGCAGCTAAAAGAATTGGATCAACGTGCAAGTGCTCATCAGTGGCAACAATCGTTGCATTGACCTCAGGACGATTTAATAACTCTCGGTAATCAGAAGTTACAAAATCTGCTTTGAGCTTATCACCAATGAGTTTGGCTCTTTCAGGATTTTTTTCGGCAATCCCAATCCAGCCAACCTGCGCATGGCGAGCAGCAACTTCTCCACGAAATAAGCCGACTCTTCCAGCCCCGACAATCGCTAATCCAATATTTTTTGCTTGACGATCACGCATGGGTTAGCCATTCACAGCATGTAACTGTTGAGCAGGCAAGGGTAAATATACCGGCTCTCCTGTTTCAGCAGATAAATCGGCGGCCATATAAACCTCCATCACCTGCCGAGCCTGCTCACCAGTAACTAGTACATCACGATCCAGTGCGACAGCCTCTAAAAAATGTATGGTCTCTGATGCCATCGGGCCAGCGTACACGTGATCTACTTGTTCGCCTGGCATGGTAGACATCGGCAATTGCATACCGTTTTTGACAGTATTAAGCACAACGTCTTTATGACTATCGTCAACTAATAAGGCACCATCACTGCCAATGAATTCGATCCAAGTTGTCGAAAAATTTGGATATCCTGGAGGCAAACTCCATCCTCCACCCACCACAAAAGTTAAACCATTATCCATCGTTACCATAATCCACTGAGTGTCCGCAATGTCCGCTCCTGTTGACTCACGCATCGCACCATAATTGACTTGGGAGTAAATTTTCACTGGCTTGGCCGGCTCTAAACACCAAAAAACAAAGTCCAAATCATGAGTAGCCTCCATCGCTGCCGGTGACAACTTCACTCTTCCAACAATTTTCTTACCCAAACTACGCGTTATATGGCGGCTCACTAAAATACTCACTGGACTACCAATCAAGCCATCTTTAATCGCCTTTTTGACATAAGCAAATTTCGGATTGAAACGCTGCGAATAACCAATTGTAAATTTAAGCTTCTTTTGTTTTGCTAAAGCAATTAACTCATCTGCTTCTTCTAGTGCTATTGCAATAGGCTTTTCTAAGAAAACATGCTTACCCGCAATGAGGGCGTCACGTGCCATTGGAAAATGCGTTGTTTCTGGCGTAGCAGAAATAATAATCGCATCAATGTCATCTATTTTTAATAATTCTTTGTAGTCAGTCGTCGCTGTTTTGGCGCCAATCTTGTCAGCCATTTCCTTCAAACGAATCTCATTCGTCTCTGAAATGTGAATATCTTTAACCAGTGGATTATTTCGGGCAGTTTCTGTACGTATGCCACCACACCAGCCAGTACCAATTACACCTATATTGATTTGCTTCATATCATCTCCGTTTTAACAAATTTTTGATTAGTCTAAATATCAACCATAATATATTACAACAATTTGCTTCGTTTTTTAACTAATTCATCGAAGTAAATACATTTTTTTACTTTTAAGAACCTCTCTTGATGTAAAACCTCCCAAATACTAAGGTCATTACTTAGGGTTTTATCCTTCTTAATCTATATGCATTGAGGTGGAGCATTCCATCAACCTGCGCGCATTGGCACTAATACTTCTACTCCGCCCATATAGGGCACTAATGCACTAGGTATACGGATGCTACTATCAATTTGCTGAAAATTCTCTAACAGTGCGACTAAACATCGTCCGACCGCCAAACCCGAACCATTTAGAGTATGGATTAACTCTGGCTTAGACTGGCCTACCTTGTAACGAGCCTGCATTCTTCTGGCCTGAAAATCCCACATCGTCGAACATGAACTGATTTCTCGATAGGTGTTCTGAGATGGTATCCAAGCTTCTAGGTCATAAGTTTTTGCACTACCAAAACCCATATCCCCTGAACACAATAAAACTCTTCGATAAGGGATCTCTAAACCTTCTAAAACCGCTTCAGCATGGCCCGTTAATTGCTCTAATGCCTCTAATGAATCTTTGGGCTCGACAAATTGCACTAATTCAACTTTCTCGAATTGATGTTGCCGAATAATACCCCGAACATCGCGCCCATAACTACCTGCCTCAGATCGAAAGCACGGGGTATGTGCAACCAATCGGATCGGTAACTGATCTAAGGAATAAATCATATCCCGAGCCATATTCGTAACCGGCACTTCTGCAGTTGGAATGAGATAAAAGTTCTCAGTCTGAGATTCGCTTTCATGCCCATCCTCGGCACTACTCATCTTTCGCGGAACCCGAAATAAATCAGCTTCAAATTTTGGTAATTGACCTGTACCACGCATACTGTCCGCATTGACAATGAGGGGTACATTAATTTCCTCGTAACCATGCCTAGTCGTGTGCAAATCCAGCATGTATTGTGCTAAAGCTCGGTGTAACCGGGCAATATTCCCACGCCCAACCGCAAACCTAGAACCAGTTATTTTAATCGCTGACTCAAAATCTAACCCGTGTAGAGCACCTAAATCGACGTGGTCTTTTAATTCAAAATCAAATACAGGAATCTCACCCCAGCGCTTTATTTCTTGGTTATCGTGCTCATCCTTACCCAGCGGTACCGAGTCATGAGGAATATTTGGTATGCCTAAAATAAACTGTTGAAGATCACTTTGCAACTGACTTAACTGCGCGGCACTCGTAACGAGTTCTTCGTTCACTCCTACCGAATCAGCCATCTCCTGAGTAACATCCTCACCCTTTGATTTTTTCATGCCAATTGCTTTGGATAGTTGATTTCTCCGAGCTTGTAACTCTTCTGTTCGAGCTTGCAATTGCTTGCGAGAATTTTCTAACAAGTTATATGCCGTTTGATCTAGATTAAACCCACGATTAGCTAGACGCTGCGCAATTAAATGTATATCTTTTCGAAGCAGTTGTTGATCAATCATCGTATTTCATATCCAAATCATCATAGTCAATTAGTTATTACTTTGTATCACTGTAACTTTAAAACTTCCGCTCCCGAGGGTGCCTTAAAAATAAATTGGCTTGGCAAAATCGGAATATTGGTTTTTAAATTACTAAAACTAAGTAAAACAATATTACCAAACTGATCTCTTAACTCCATCGCTATTGGTAAATTACCGGCCATCCCAATACCTATTTTGGTGTACGGCATATCCTCTACACTATCCTTACTATTTTTGGGGATTAACTCTACCCAAAATAAATTGCCACGCTCTCCCGCATTATTTAATTCAAAATACTCTTCCAAGGCTGTGTTACCAAACAAGATAGCGGCAGGACTAGCCGCTAGGGCAAGACTCGCCTTACGATAAGTCACTTGATTCAAATCCTTATCCCACATCATCAGCTGCTTCCCGTCTGCAATCATGACTTGCTCGAAGGGCTTTAATGTGTTCCATGAAAATCTGCCGGGTCTTGAAAATACAAAAGTGCCCTGTTGTTGCCGAATTACGCGGGGCTTTACATCACTACCTGAGGATAAGCTGACCTGTTGCTGTAAAAAATCGCCGGAAGCTGACTTGGTATTTTTAGTAAAGGATCGCAATTGCTCTACCGCATCGTTAGCATAAGTAGGTTGCCCTATCCCAAGCGTACCTATCATTAAAAGCACTAAAAAATAGGGTCTCAGCATATTCGCCCAAACAACGAATAAATCTAACTGATTACATCGCAATCTAACGCTCATGATTGGGTCCTAAAATTTCACGCGTTCCTGAACCAGACATTTTCGAAACCAAACCAGCACGTTCCATGTCCTCTAAAAGACGAGCCGCACGGTTGTAACCAATTCTTAAATGACGCTGCACAAACGAAATAGATGCACGCTTATTCTCAAGCACAATGGCAACCGCCTGATCATACAGAGGATCGGCCTCGCCACCATCGTTTGCCGAACCCTCCGCGCCATCCTCCCCTGAGGAGTCTAATATGGCATCAATGTAATTGGGACTGCTGCGCTCTTTAAGCCAATCCACAACGCGTTGGACCTCCTCATCGGAAACAAATGCGCCATGCAAGCGAAGCGGCTGGCCTGTTCCAGGTGGCATATACAACATGTCCCCCATGCCCAACAATGTCTCAGCACCTTGTTGATCTAATATCGTTCGACTATCAATCCGACTACTCACCTGAAAAGATAGTCGCGTCGGTATATTCGCTTTAATTAAGCCAGTAATTACATCAACACTTGGTCGCTGAGTAGCCAATACAAGATGAATACCAGCGGCGCGCGCTTTTTGAGCAATCCGCGCAATCAACTCCTCTAATTTTTTACCAACCACCATCATTAAATCAGCTAATTCGTCAATCACAATCACAATCATCGGCGCTTTTTGAAGTGGCTCAGGATCTTCTGGAGTCAAACTGAACGGATTATATAAATGGGTACCAGCTTCGTGTGCTTCAGCAATTTTTTTATTAAAACCTGCTAAATTACGTACGCCAAATTTACTCATCAACTTATAACGCCGATCCATTTCTTTGACAGCCCACTGTAAGGCATTGGCAGCCTCTCGCATGTCGGTAACAACAGGTGTTAGTAAGTGGGGAATATCCTCATACATCGCCATCTCAAGCATCTTCGGATCAATGAGTATTAAGCGAACATCTTCAGGCCTAGCTTTATACAACAGCGATAAAATCATGGCGTTAATGCCAACTGACTTACCAGAGCCAGTCGTCCCGGCAACTAAGCAATGCGGCATTTTGGCTAAATCTGCCACCATCGGCTGACCCGAAATATCTTTTCCTAGAGCTAATGTCAATAATGAAGAATTGGCATTATAAATCTCTGAACTTAAAATTTCCGATAGGCTAATCATCTGCCGTTTTGGATTAGGTACTTCCAACCCCATACAAGTCTTCCCAGGAATAGTCTCAACCACACGCAATGCCTGCGTGCCTAAGGCGCGGTTCAAGTCTTTACTTAAGTTGACTATTTGACTCCCCTTAACACCAATGGCAGGTTCAATCTCATAACGCGTAATAATTGGGCCCGGATAAGCCGCAATCACCTTCGCCTCGACGCCAAAGTCTTTTAACTTTCGCTCAATTAAGCGAGATGTGAATTCCAAGGTATCCGCCGATATACTTTCAACCGATACTGGCGCAGCGTCTAATAAAGATAATGGCGGTAATGCAGCGCCAGATAAGTCATCGAATAAGATTGTTTGTTTTTCACGCTCAACCCGATCACTCTTCTGTATTACAGACTCCTGCCTAACAATCTGAATCGGCTCCACCGTATCAAACCTATCTAACTCCTCCTCGACATGCTCTTCACGCTCAACTGCCGCAATTTCTCCAATCCGTCGATCGACAACACTCTCTTGTCGATTACGAATTTTTAAATAAAATACTTCGGCTAAGCGACCAATTTGCTCAGAAAAATTAAGCCAAGAAAAATGAAAAAATAAAGAAATCCCTGCAAAGAAAATACACAATAAAAATAGAGTTGATCCCGTAAAACCCAAAAGGGTTTGTAATGGATCACCAATCATCTCTCCCAAAACACCACCGGGAAGGTTGGGTAGCGCCATTTGTAGGGTATGTAGTCGAATTGACTCGAGAGAAACACTCGAACATAAAACCATAAGAAAACCTAGCCACCGAACCCAGATAGAGTCCTTGGCAAATTCCAGTCCAACTTGCAAATCATCATTTGACCGAACAACGCTTTTCCATCCCTGCGCAACATGCCTAGCAAATAAAATAACCCACCAATATGCAGAAGCTCCAAAAATAAATAGCATGAGGTCTGCGAGGTATGCACCAAGTCGCCCCCCAATGTTTTTTACGAGCCCGCCAGAGTTATTCGACCAAGCAGGATCATTCGGCGCGTATGTCACTAAGATAGAAAAAAGGCCTATACAAGAGGCAAGTGCTAAAAACCATCGAATTTCTATTAAAAGTTCCGAAAATCGAGCGGCCTTTTTGGATAAAAGAGGGCTATCAGGCCCTTGATTGATCAACGGTTTTTTTCGTTTCAATGAAGTTGGTACGGTATTTTCACCCATGAATGTATTGTAAACCCGCTCCTAGAGATTGAATCCACTTTATTCACCACGATTTGTCCACAATCAGAATTTTCTTCTTTATAATTTAGTATGAACGAAAATAATGTAAAACACGCAAAAGTCCTCATCTTAGGCTCTGGGCCGGCCGGCTATTCCGCAGCAGTTTATGCTGCTCGCGCCAATCTAAACCCCGTGCTCATTACTGGCATGGCTCAGGGTGGGCAATTAATGACCACCACCGATGTCGAAAATTGGCCCGCTGACCCTCTTGGTGTGCAAGGTCCAGACTTAATGCAACGCTTTTTAGAACATGCTGAGCGCTTTCATACTGAAATTATTTTTGACCAAATCCATACTGCCAAATTACAAGAAAAACCAATTTGCTTAGTTGGCGATTTTGGCACCTATACTTGTGATGCCCTCATTATTTCCACTGGAGCATCTGCGCAATACCTCGGAATACCCTCTGAAGAAAAATTTATGGGTAAAGGTGTGTCAGCTTGTGCAACTTGCGATGGGTTTTTCTATAAAAACCAAGATGTTTGTGTAATCGGGGGCGGCAACACCGCAGTCGAAGAAGCCCTCTACCTCACCGGAATTACTAAAAAAGTCACAATCATTCATCGCCGCGATAAATTTAGAGCCGAGCCGATTCTGATTGACCGTCTCATGGCTAAAGTCTCTGAGGGTAAAGTGGAAATCAAATGGCATAGTCAAGTCGATGAAGTACTTGGTGATCATACCGGGATGACCGGCATCCGAATTATTAAATCCGACGGGACTAAAGAAGATATATCCGCCCAAGGAATGTTTGTCGCTATTGGCCACAAACCGAATACCGATATTTTTAATGGCCAACTCACTATGGTTAATGGCTATATCCAAACTCTCAGCGGCACTGCGGGTAATGCGACGAGTACAAATATTGCCGGTGTATTTGCTGCAGGCGATGTGCAAGATCACATCTATCGTCAAGCTATTACCAGTGCCGGAACTGGTTGCATGGCAGCACTGGATGCACAGCGTTATCTCGAAACTTTAGAATAAAACAGCGTATTTCTAAATTCGCTATAAAAAGTAAAAAGCCAAGGAACACATTCCTTGGCTTTTTTACTTTAACCCATCAAAATTACTTTGTTATTTAGCCATTGGCAGTAGCGGCACAATTAACAAAGCAACAATATTAATAATCTTAATCAACGGATTCACTGCCGGACCAGCAGTATCTTTATAAGGGTCACCCACCGTGTCGCCAGTTACTGCAGCTTTGTGGGCTTCAGATCCCTTACCGCCATGATTGCCATCTTCAATATACTTCTTGGCATTGTCCCAAGCACCGCCGCCTGTGCACATGGAGATCGCTACAAATAAGCCAGTCACAATTGTGCCCATGAGTAAGCCACCTAGTGCTGCGGGACCAAGAAACAGACCCACCAAAATAGGGACAACCACCGGCAATAAAGACGGTACGATCATCTCCTTAATCGCTGCTGAAGTAAGCATATCAACTGCACGACCATACTCCGGCTTAGCAGTGCCTTCCATGATTCCTTTGATATCTCGAAACTGTCGGCGTACTTCTTCAACTACTGCTCCAGCACTTCGCCCAACAGCTTCCATCGCCATCGCACCAAATAAATAAGGAATTAATCCACCAATAAATAAGCCAATAATGACCAAATGATTCGATAAATCAAAACTGACCTTATGACCAACCGCCTCTAAAGCATGGGTGTAGTCTGCAAACAAAACTAATGCCGCTAGGCCAGCAGAACCAATCGCGTAACCCTTTGTCACTGCCTTCGTAGTATTTCCAACAGCATCTAATGGATCCGTAATATTACGCACTGATTCAGGCATCTCAGCCATCTCAGCAATTCCACCAGCATTATCGGTAATCGGGCCATAAGCATCTAAGGCCACAACAATTCCCGCCATCGATAACATCGAAGTAGCAGCAATTGCAATCCCATAAATACCTGCCAAATCAAAGGAGCAGTAAATTGCAGCGCAAACAAATAAAACCGGCCAAGCGGTTGATTTCATCGAAATACCTAAGCCAGCAATGATGTTGGTGCCATGACCTTTTGTAGAGGCTTCCGCAACGTGCTGCACAGGAGCATAATTCGTACCCGTGTAGTACTCAGTAATCCAAACTAATAATGCCGTTAATAAAAGTCCAACAACCGTCGCACCAAATAACCTCATCTGACTGCCAGCCATTCCTAAAACATCATCAGGAATTAACCACTGCGTCACAAAGTAAAAGCCGACTAAGGATAATAGCCCTGCAATAATTAAGCCTTTATATAATGCTGGCATCACATTTTTCATGCCTGGAGTGGCTTTGACAAAATAGCATCCAACGATCGATGCCAAAATCGATAACCCACCAAGAACTAGGGGATATGCTACTGCAATAGCCCCGGCAGATTGGATAGTTAGAGCTCCTAAAACCATCGTGGCAATTAAAGTCACGGCGTAGGTTTCAAATAAGTCAGCAGCCATACCAGCGCAGTCACCGACGTTATCGCCCACATTATCGGCAATCACTGCCGGATTACGAGGATCATCCTCTGGAATGCCCGCTTCGACTTTACCAACTAAGTCTGCCCCTACATCTGCACCCTTGGTAAAAATACCGCCACCTAAGCGCGCAAAAATAGAAATTAAGGAAGAACCAAAAGCAAATCCCATGAGGGGATGGAGTACCTCCGATAAGCTCTTCCCAACGCCTTGCATGCTCAAAAATAAATAAAAGCCACCGACCCCTAAAATACCCAAACCAACCACCAGCATTCCAGTAATGGCACCACCTTTAAAAGCCACATCGAGCGCCTCACTCATCCCAACCGTGGCTGCCTGAGCAGTCCGCACGTTCGCACGCACAGAAACGTTCATACCAATAAAACCACATGCTCCAGAGAGCAAAGCACCAACTACAAAGCCTAAAGCGGTTGTGAAATCCAAGAAAATAGCAATTAAGACGGCTAGAATCACACCCACAATAGAAATCGTGGTGTACTGCCTAGATAAATAAGCAGCAGCACCTTGCTGAATCGCCCCAGCAATCTCTTGCATCCTAGCATTCCCAGGGTCTTGCGCCAAAATCCAACTGCGGGTAACTAAACCGTAAACAACGGCGACTACGCCGCAAAATAAGGCAAAGTAGATGCCTGTTTGTATTGATGTCATACTAAATTTCTCCTATTTTATATTAAAGCTTCCACCCATAAGGCTCAGGCATGCCGACTCTTGATCGGGGGAATTTTCTAACTTACATTAATTGTTGTAGTCAGAAAATACCCAAGTATAAGCCATCTTTATTCCAGCATAGACTTTTGTAACTAATTGAAATAAAACAATTTAATAATAGAAGATTAATTTGTTAAAATAATCTTCTTACAAAATAGAGTTCTTTTTATAGTCAATTGGAAAAAGCATGAGTTTAGATAATGTCACCGCTGGTAAAAATTTACCGAATCATTTCAATGTCATTATTGAAATTCCTATGAACGCTGACCCAATCAAGTACGAGGTAGATAAAGAGTCCGGTGCGATTTTTGTGGATCGTTTCATGGGTACTTCCATGCATTACCCCTGTAATTATGGCTATATCCCAAAAACCGTTTCGGATGATGGTGACCCAGTTGATGTGCTTGTTGTTACCCCTTTTCCGCTCATACCCGGTGTGGTTGTTAGTTGCCGAGCAATCGGAATTCTTTTAATGGAGGATGAAGCAGGTGGCGACGCAAAGCTGCTTGCTGTCCCAGAAGATAAGATTTTATCAATCTATACGCACTGGCAAAAGCCTGCCGATATGAATCCGCTCCGACTCAATCAAATTCAACATTTTTTTGAGCATTACAAGGATCTAGAACCCGGCAAGTGGGTCAAAATCAAAGGCTGGGAAGGCCCAGAAGTTGCCCATCAAGAAATCCTAACTGGCATTGATCGTTATCAAAAAGAACAAGCAGAAAAAATTTAAGTCCACTCGAATCGATTGGTCTTTCTCTTGCAAACAAGTCTATTCCATCTGCGCACTTCTATGTACAATAAAAGAATTCCCTCAGGCCCTCTAAGACTACGCGTATTTTGAATCTCAAACCCTTCACTATTGCCCTAGCGCAGTCAAATTTTGTTTTAGGCGACCTGCATGCTAACGCCCAAATTATTCTCACTCAAGCCAAGACTGCATATACAAAAGGCGCTAAACTCCTCGTCACGCCTGAACTCTCCCTGACAGGCTATCCACCAGAAGACCTTTTATTGAGAGATGCTTTTATTCATGCAATCGAATCCGAACTCGCACTTTTAACTAAGGAATTAGCCCAGTTCACAGACTTCACAGTCATTGTTGGCCACCCATCTCGTAACCAATCCTCAGGCCAACTGTTTAATCAAGCATCGGTTCTTCGAAATGGCCTCGTGGTGCACTCATACGCTAAACAAAAATTACCGAACTCCGAAGTATTTGATGAAGTACGCTACTTCCAACCAGGTAATACCCCTTGTGTCTTTGATATTGATGGCCTTCGAATTGGCTTAATTATTTGTGAAGATGCTTGGCATTCAGGCCCAGCTATGGCAGCCAAACAAGCTGGAGCAGAACTAATCGTTGTTCCAAATGCTTCTCCTTTTCACCTTGAAAAAACCAATCTTCGCCAAGAAATACTCCAAAATCAAGTTCGAGAGACTGGTCTTCCCATGTTATATGCCAACTTGGTTGGCGGGCAAGATGAACTCGTTTTTGATGGTGCTTCATTTGCAATGAACGCGCAAGGTGAGGTGGTTTTTTGTGCGCCACAATTTGTCGAAGACCTGGGCTTCATTGAAATTCGTGATGGCAATCCCCAAAAGGGTGTGATTAGCCCAACTAGTTCAGTTGAAAAACAAGTCTATGAGGCACTTGTTCTAGGTGTCAAAGACTATTTGGGTAAAAATGGCTTTCCTGGTGCAATCATCGGCCTCTCAGGTGGGGTTGATTCCGCCCTTGTTCTGGCAATCGCCGTGGACGCGCTCGGCGCAGATCAAGTCCGCGCGGTTATGATGCCCTCACGCTATACCGCCGATATTTCATGGATTGATGCTAAAGAAATGGCAACTAGACTCGGTGTTCAATACGATGAAATTTCTATTGCGCCCATGGTCGACTCGTTTGAAGAATCTCTTGCCAAAGACTTTGCCGGACTAGCTCCTGATGCTACCGAAGAAAATATTCAAGCCAGAGTTCGCGGAACGCTCCTGATGGCCTTGTCTAACAAATCAGGTCGAATTGTTTTGACAACAGGCAATAAGAGCGAAATGGCAGTTGGCTACTGTACTTTATATGGTGATATGGCGGGAGGCTTTGCAGTTATTAAAGATGTTGCTAAGACCTTAGTCTACCGCTTATGCGCTTACCGAAATTCCATCGCAGAGGTCATTCCAACTCGGATTATTACCAGGCCGCCTTCAGCAGAACTCCGCCCAGATCAAAAGGATCAAGATAGCCTACCTCCCTACGAAATTCTAGATGCAATCCTAGAAAATTATATGGAAAATAATGTGCCAATTGAAACACTATTGCAAAAGGGCTTTGCTAAAGCAGACGTTGAACGAGTAACTCGCCTGATTAAAATTAATGAATACAAAAGACGACAGTCTCCAATTGGTGTGCGAATCACTAGGCGCGCTTTTGGTAGAGACTGGCGTTATCCCATTACTTCCCGCTACCGGGGTTGAGAAGCCATAGAGAATTTGCTGTTGCACTAAACCTCAGTTATTATTCAAGTTCAGACGGAGAACTAACCATGAAACTAATTACTGCCATTATCAAACCCTTTAAATTAGATGAAGTTCGTGAGGCGCTATCTGAAATAGGCTCTAGTGGTCTAACGGTTACAGAAGTCAAAGGTTTTGGCCGTCAAAAAGGTCATACTGAGATGTACCGAGGAGCCGAATATGTCGTAGACTTTCTGCCAAAAATTAAAATTGAAGTCGTCGTTGCCAGCGATCAAGTTGAGAATGTAATCGATGCGATCCTCAAATCAGCGAAGACCGGAAAAATAGGCGATGGGAAGATTTTTGTTACTCCCGTCGAACAAACCATCCGGATTCGTACCGGGGAAACAAACGACGCGGCAATTTAATTGCCCCCCTGCATATTCTGTAAACTCATGGTGCTGGTTGATCAAGCCATGCACCGCTTCAAAGAATATCTTTTCAACATTGATTGCATAAGAAGCCCTGGGCTGTATAGGTTTACCCCCTAAAGTGCACTTTATTGATTTGATCCCCAAGTAAAGATCCGCATGCTCTTATACGCCGACACGCCCGCTAAACACCGTATCGGTATTTTGATTGTAGCGCTTGCCACCCTTTGCTTTGCCTCTTTAGATACCAGTGCAAAGTGGTTAGTGACCCATATACCTATCCTAGAGATAGTTTGGCTTCGTCTAGCTATCCATGCGCTGTTAGCAGCTACTTGGCTTATTCCGCAACATGGGCTGAAAATATTTATCGTGCAAGATTTTCGATTACAACTCATCCGATCAGCGATGCTTGCGGCGATGACGGCATTGAATTTTTTTGCCCTGCAATATCTACAATTAGCGCAAACAGCCGCTATCCTCTTTTCATCTCCTATTTTGATCGCGGTTATCAGTTGTTATTTTTACAAGGAACCCCTCTCAACGCCAAAGTGGTGCGCTATTATCGGTGGATTTATAGGCGTTCTAATCATCCTTGATCCCTTTGGTCATGGCTTTCATCCAGCCATGATCTTGATCCTCATCCATGCTACGATTTTCGCTTTTTTTAATTTTTTAACGAGAAAAATTGCAGCCCATAGTGATCCTGGAGTGACGCAGTTTTACTCCGCTCTTGGACCAACGATCGTATTAGCGCCGTTCGTATTTTTTAGCTGGGAAAATATTACCTCTACACTCGATATCTTTGTCATATTTTTGACTGGATTTTTTGGATTTTTAAGCCACTTTCTGCTGGGTTTAGCCTACCGATATGCCAAGCCTGCAACACTATCACCTTTTTTCTACCAACAAATGATTTATATGGCTTTATTTGGCTGGCTTGTTTTTGGGCAAACGCCCAATTTACATGTGATTGTCGGAACGATACTCGTCATCGGTTCTGGTTTATATTTATGGTTTCAAGAAATCCATCAGGAAAATAAATGACCCATCAAAAAGTAGCCCTCGTTACTGGGGCTGGTACCGGTATCGGAAAAGCTTCTGCTTTAGCTCTTCTAAATAGTGGCTATCAGGTCATTTTTGTGGGACGACGCCAAGATGTTCTAGAGGCAGCAATTGCCCAAGCGGGATCTTTAGCGAACCAAGCGCAAGCAATTGCTCTCGACATTAGTCAAGCCGAACAGGTCAAGGATTTGTTTGAGAACATCAAAAAAAGATACGGCCGCTTAGACATTTTATTTAATAATGCGGGACGAGGCACCCCTATCATGGAGTTTGATGAGATCCCCCTTGACCTCTGGCTAGCAACCCTGGGCACTAATCTCAGTGGAACTTTTTTATGCTCCCAAGGAGCCTTTGCACTCATGAAGCAACAAAACCCCCAAGGCGGTCGTATCATCAACAATGGCTCCATTTCGGCGCATGCACCAAGGCCCTTTTCTGCCCCCTATACCAGTACTAAACACGCTATTACTGGACTGACGAAGTCCATCGCACTTGACGGTCGCCCTTACAATATTGTCTGTAGCCAAATTGACATTGGTAATGCAGCTACCGAAATGACCGAGCGTATGGCTGCCGGGATCATCCAAGCAGATGGCTCAATCAAGGTCGAAGACCGAATGGACGTAAACCATGTGGCAAATGCGGTCGTTCACATGGCAAATCTTCCACTAGAAGCAAATATTCTATTTATGACTATTATGGCGAGTAAGATGCCAATGGTAGGACGTGGTTAAAAATTGCTTCTCACCCTGTATTTGGTGGATAATGGTAGGAGAACTTTACAGACGGATGTGAATTAGTTTGCACCCTTTACCGAGGAACATACAATGAATGAATGGCACAAAGAATCTAAAGAAGAAATTAATAAGCGAGTAATTACCCTCGTGGTGATGCTTGCCGGTGCAACTTGCCTTGCTATCCTTTTTGCCATAACAGCAGCCCATCTTGGCTATGTATTTGGCTAAATCATCTGAGCTATGTAGGCTTTTAGAGCCTAGATAGTCGCTTCTTATACAAAGTTACGATTCCTATCGTTTCTTCACGATCCAGCTTTATTAACACGCTACCTGTCAAATTAGAAATTTGGGGGGGAACAGTAATCTCCAAGAGCATTGACATAACATCTGGTGAGTTTTTCGCCCAATTTGCTAGAAGACATATCTTCCCCTGCTTAAAAATTTACCTAGTCTTTGGTCATATTCGGGCTTTACTAATTGATTGAGTCTAATCTCATTACCACGACGTATTTCTAATCGCTTGCGATGACTTTCTGGTGGAATATCAATTTCTATCAGTATTGATGAGTACTTAACCCTGCACCAAACTTGTGCAAATTCCAAAAAAGTGCGCTAAAAATCGCATTTGGTGCAATCGCACGTTTTAACCTCCACCATATTTTGAATAATCAAATCTTATTCAACAGTTCATTTTTTCCGTCCACAAACAGTCATTACATGTAATCCAATTTTGCAATTAACTACGCATTAAATAATTACCCAGTTACAACTCACAAATGTCCATACCCCGTTCATTTTAAAAATAAAGAGGAAATCCATGAATACTTTTAAACCATTTGATCCAGATCAGCCACTCTTTAGCCGCTGTAGTTGTGGCCAACATCAATCAGAAGCCGAACATGTCAAGGCTATATCTCCTCAGGTCGATGACGAAAAGCTCAGCGCAGATTTTGTAGAGGCTAGCCTTGTGAAAGCTTTATTTCCGAGCGAAATGCGTCGCCGAGCCTTTCTAAAGTCTGTCGGTACTGGCGGTGCAATGAGCGCTTTATCAGGCTTCTTACCAATCGAGTCTTTGCAAGCGATGGCCCAAGAAAAAGCGCCATTAGAAAAGAAAGATCTAAAACTTGGCTTTATTGCTATTACCTGTGCAACGCCACTAATTATGGCTGACCCACTAGGTTTTTATAAAAAACAAGGGCTGAATGTATCTCTGATGAAAACTGCCGGCTGGGCGCTCATCCGAGACAAAATGCTTAGCAAAGAACATGATGCATCCCATTTTCTATCTCCGATGCCTATTTCCATTTCGATGGGGCTTGGTTCTGACCCCACCCCCATGCGCGTGGCAACAATTCAAAATGTCAATGGGCAAGCAATCACTCTCGCGAATAAACATAAAGATAAAAGAGATCCAAGTACTTGGAAAGGGATGAAGTTTGCGGTTCCTTTTGAATACTCCATGCATAATTTTCTATTACGATATTATGTCGCGCAGGCAGGTCTAGATCCCGATAAAGATATTCAAATACGCGTTACTCCCCCACCAGAAATGGTCGCTAATCTGCGAGCCGGCAATATCGATGGCTTTTTGGGACCTGACCCATTTAATCAACGCGCGGTCTATGACGAAGTGGGATTTATTCATATTCTCACAAAAGAAATTTGGAATGGTCACCCGTGCTGCGCCTTTGGAACTTCTGAAGAATTCATCAAACAAAATCCAAATACCTTTGCAGCGCTCTATCGGGCTGTATTAAACGCTGCAAACATGGCTAGTGATCCAAAAAATCGCCCCCTGATCGCCAAGGTAATCTCTCCGCAAAACTATCTCAATCAACCAGAAAGTGTGGTCATGCAAGTCTTAACTGGAAAGTTTGCAGATGGCCTAGGCAATGTCCAAAATGTACCCGACCGGATTGATTTCAACCCAATTCCTTGGTACTCCATGGCAACCTGGATGCTTACACAAATGCAACGCTGGGGATATGTCAAAGGAGATGTCAATTACAAGGCAATCTCTGAAAAAATATTCCTACTTACTGACGCGAAAAAATATATGCAAGAAAACGGCATGGATATCCCAGAGCAGGCAAAAACTGGCTATCGCAAAGTCAAAATTATGGGTAAAGAATTTGATCCAATGCAAGCCCAAGCCTATGCGAATTCTTTTAGTAAAAAATCGTAATTCATGAATGGAAAAAAATGTCATCCTTATCAATTAAAACTAAAGGTACTTTGCTATCCGTCCTTATTTTTATATTCATACTTTTACTTTGGCATGTGAGTACTTCACCCAAAGTAAATAAGTCAAATACGGCAGCAACTGTTAGCAATACCAATTCTGCTGAATATAACGAACTAATGGGTAACAGCCTGGGTAATACTGTTCAAAAGACAGGCTTTCCTAGTCTGCAACAAATGGGTAGCACATTTTACAAACAACTTGCGCACCCCTTTTACGATAACGGTCCAAATGATAAGGGCATTGGCATCCAATTAGCACACTCCTTATCAAGGGTTGGGCTTGGTTTTTTGTTAGCCATGATGATCGCCCTACCCCTAGGATTTTTGATTGGGATGTCGCCACTTTTTTATCAAGCACTCAATCCATTTATCCAAGTGCTTAAACCAATCTCGCCTCTGGCCTGGATGCCCATCGCACTCTACACAATTAAAGACTCCTCTATCTCTGCAATTTTTGTTATTTTTATCTGCTCTATTTGGCCCATGTTGATCAACACGGCTTTTGGTGTTGCTAGTGTGCGTAAGGAGTGGCTCAATGTAGCTAAAACACTTGAAGTGAATCCCCTCAGAAAAGCTTTTTTAGTCATCCTACCTGCTGCTGCACCGACCATCCTCACAGGTATGCGTATCTCGATGGGGATTGCTTGGCTCGTCATCGTTGCAGCAGAAATGTTGGTTGGTGGAACTGGGATTGGCTACTTCTTATGGAATGAGTGGAATAATCTCTCACTTTCAAGTGTTATTTTTGCCATTGTCATGATTGGCACTGTTGGTATGCTACTCGATACACTATTTGGACAACTTCAAAAGGCGGTTTCTTATGCAGACTAAAAATGCATTCTTGCAAGTTCAAAATTTATCCAAATCGTATGGCGCTAACTCCCCACCAGTTTTTGAGGGCATCAATTTCGAAATCAACCGGGGTGAATTTATTTGTATCATTGGTCATTCTGGATGTGGAAAAACGACTATCTTAAATGTCCTAGCAGGCCTAGAACAAGCAACGAATGGTTATGCCTTTATGCTAGGCCGAGAAATCAAAGGCCCAAGTTTAGACCGCGGTGTAGTCTTTCAAGGGCATGCCCTAATGCCATGGATGACTGTCCTAGAAAATGTCTGTTTTGCCGTTAAATCCAAGTTCCCAGATTGGAAAAAACAACCAATTGAACAGCACAGTACAAAATACCTCGATCTAGTCGGCTTATCGGGTGTTGGTCAAAAAAAGCCCTCTGAGTTATCTGGCGGCATGAAACAGCGTGTTGGTATTGCCAGAGCTTTTGCGATCGAACCCGAAATGCTTTTACTAGATGAGCCATTTGGGGCGCTCGATGCACTCACTCGCGGAGTGATACAAGACGAACTCCTCAAAATTTGCCACGAAACAAAACAAACTGTCTTCATGATTACGCACGATGTCGATGAAGCAATCCTCCTATCGGACCGCATTATGCTAATGAGTAATGGGCCAAATGCTAGAATCGCCGAGATTGTAATCAATACTCTGCCCAAAAATCGGCAACGTGCAACTTTGCACCATGAACCCATGTATTACCCCGTCCGGAATCACTTGGTTGACTTTTTAGTGAACCGTTCTAAAAAATTACAAGCGCAAAATGAACTTAAAACTTCCCTTGCAGGTTATGAACCACGCATTGTGATGCCAGGTCAAGAATCCACTTTAATTAACTAAAACTACAGGAACTACTATGATGAATCGTGATATTGTTACTCAAAAAATTGTTGCAGCTAAAGTAAAAGATGGGCTAAAGTGGGCAGATATTGCCAAAACGATTGGCCAATCAAAAGAGTGGGTTACAGCAGCTTGCCTAGGGCAAATGACTTTTACAAAAGAGCAAGCTGAAGCAGCTGGTAAGCTTTTTCATCTAACTGATGAAGAAATGGCTTGGCTTCAAATAGTGCCCTATAAAGGTTCTCTTCCCAGCGCCGTGCCTACTGACCCTTTGATTTACCGCTGGTATGAAATTGTGAGCGTCTATGGCACAACCATTAAAGAACTCATCCATGAGGAATTTGGCGATGGCATTATGAGTGCGATAGACTTTTCAATGGATATTCAACGTGAGGCTGATCCCAAAGGCGATCGTGTCAATGTGGTTTTATCTGGGAAGTACTTGTCGTACAAGACCTATTAACGTTTAAACGATGAAGTACATCGAAGGCCAACAGTATAAGGTGTACTTCTAAGGCAAAGCTAGCGACCTGATCTAGTCATTTATCCTCAAATAACTCGGTAATCCCGGCCTTGTTCTAAAATAGGCTATCCTTAAGACTTTATCTTTGAACTATAGAGTAATTGTATGAAATATAAACGACTATCTCAGGACAGAGGCTATGGCGACCATGGCTGGCTTAAATCATTCCACAGCTTTTCCTTTGCTGATTATCATGACCCTCAATTTATGGGGTTTGGGCCTTTGCGGGTCATCAATGAAGATTGGATTGCTTCAGGGATGGGCTTTGGCACCCATGGACACCGGGATATGGAAATTATTACGTATATTCTTGAAGGTGAGCTGGCCCATAAAGATAATATGGGTAACGGCAAAGCAATTTATCCCAATGAAGTGCAACGGATGAGTGCGGGTAAAGGGGTGATGCATAGTGAATTTAATCACGCCCCTAATCAAACGACCCACCTCTTACAAATTTGGATTCAACCAGATCTCTTAGGAGTCAATCCGAGCTATGAACAAACTCTATTTCCGAGTGCAGAAAAACGCGGCAAACTGCGCCTAGTAGCATCCCCTGATGGTGCTGATGGTTCTGTCACTATCCATTCCAATACAAAACTATTTGCCGGCTTATTTGACGGTGCTGAAACGACAAATTACACTCTCGAAAATAATCGTCTGGCCTATGTTCATGTTGCCCGTGGACAAGTTCATATTAATGATGAAGTTCTGCAGGCGGGAGATGCGCTCATGCTCAGTGAAGAAACAAGCATAGTAATCAACCAAGCGCAAGATTGCGAAATCTTATTATTTGATCTACCCCCGCGTGTCATACCCCAACAAGCTACTCATTAATTTTTTAGCGGTAAGTCCTTAATGCCAAGGCTGCCAGCTCTCTTTATTGGGCATGGTAGCCCAATGTACGCGCTACACCCCAATCAATATACGGATGCTTGGTCTAAACTGGCCAATGCATATGACCTCAGACCCAGCGCTATTCTCATGATTTCTGCGCATTGGGTAACCCGAGGTACCTGGCTTACCGCCATGCAACACCCCCAAACAATACATGATTTTGCGCATTTCCCACCAGAATTAAGCGCTATCCAATATCCGGCTCCTGGTTCACCACCTCTTGCCCTACGCATTAAAAACCGCATTCAAGCACAGACAACACATTGCGTACTGGAGGAATCTGAATGGGGCTTAGATCATGGCTCATGGTCAGTACTTAAATACCTATTTCCAAAAGCGCATATACCCGTCGTGCAAATGAGTCTTGATGGGTCTTTAACTGAACAAGAACATGTCCAAATCGCGCTGCAATTACAAAGCCTTCGGGAAGAGGGTGAACTAATTATTGGTAGTGGCAATGTGGTTCACAACTTGTCGCAAATTCAGTGGTCTGCAAACCCTCCTGCAGCGCAGTGGGCTATCCAATTTAACAACTTCTTCAAATCTTTATTACCATTCAAGCAAACATTAGATCTGCAGACGAATCACTTAAAAAATCTGCTTACCTGGCGCCAAACCAATCCTGACCTAATTACTGCTGGCAAATTAGCAATACCAAGTCCAGAACATTATCTGCCAGCACTTTATATCTTGGGCGTAAAATATCCCAATGAGTCCTGCCAAGTCATTACCGATGGTATTGAAATGGCCAGCATTAGCATGCTCAGTTTTGGACTGGGTTTAAATGTACGATAAGTATTCCTTCATTTCAAAGTAGTTCTACTAGAATTTTCAATGATAAAAAGCGTGGTTGAAACTCTCCTAATCGATGGCATCCCATTGATTTTAGCTATCACTTTACATGAGGCAGCGCACGCCTATGCAGCCAAGCGTTTAGGCGACTTCACAGCTTTTTATCTAGGTCGAGTAAGCCTCAATCCAATCAAACATATTGATCCTATCGGAACCTTACTCATTCCAATCGTCCTCAAGTTAATCGGTTCACCCATTTTATTTGGTTATGCCAAGCCTGTACCAGTCAATTTCTTGGCACTCAACCACCCAAAAAGAGACATGATTTGGGTGGCTTTAGCAGGCCCAGCATCAAATTGGATCCAAGCCGTTCTGTGGACTCTATTGCTCTCTATCCTCTTAGCAACTGCCAATGCGCAAGATCTTCTGATCAGTATGGCAAAAGCGGGGATTTATTGGAACGTCATACTAGCAGTTCTGAACCTCTTTCCACTTCCACCCTTTGACGGTGGCAGAATCCTCGTTGGACTCTTACCTATGGAGCAAGCACGCTTTGTATCAAAGATTGAACCCTTTGGTTTTTTTATTCTGCTAGGACTTGCGCTTTCTGGCTTACTCAGTGATATCTGGATGGAACCATTAATCAAGCTGAGTCTTGAGGCGCTTGAGCTATTCATGTTTTAATGAAAACTCACCAATTTGCCGAACTAGCCTCTAACCAGTAGGATCCCAAGCCATCAAAGTGCTTGTCGAGATATTCGTGCGCGTTATTTTTTAGCAATACACCAGCCTCGAGTTGTAACAAATTAATCCCCATCGGAACCGCCCTGCCAAGCTCGTTCCGATGAATCACTGAATTCGCATTGAGCTCCTTTGGATGGTTATAGCCACTCGCTGACAATAACTCACTTAAAGCAACCAAGGTATTTTGATGATAATGAAATACGCGATGCGATTTATCTTCTGGATTTAAAGCCCGTTGACGCATCTCATCCTGAGTGGCCACCCCAGTGGGGCATAAATCAGTATGGCAGGCCCGTGACTGGATACAGCCCACTGCAAACATAAAGCCTCTCGCTGCATTACACCAATCAGCCCCAATAGCACACGCCCGGGCTATATCAAAGGCTGAAATAATCTTGCCGGCCACTCCAATCTTTATCTCATCGCGCAGGCCAGCCCCGACTAAGCTAGCATGCACTAATCGTAAGCCATCGCGCATCGGCGTGCCAACATGATCAACAAATTCAACAGGAGCAGCACCGGTACCGCCCTCACTGCCATCAACCACAATAAAGTCTGGTCTCGTTCCTGTATCAAGCATGGCTTTAATAATTGCAAACCATTCAGACAACTTCCCAATACATAATTTAAAACCAATCGGCTTACCCTGCGATAAACTACGTAACTCTTCAATAAAATGCATCAACTCTAGCGGCGTACTAAACTTCGCATGTCCTGCCGGAGAAATACAATCTTCCCCCATTGGAATTCCCCGGGTTTTAGCAATTTCTGGCGTGATTTTGGCGGCTGGTAAAACTCCACCATGCCCTGGCTTGGCACCCTGAGAAATTTTAATCTCAATCATTTTAATTTGTGGTTCACTAGCCACCTTCGCAAATAGAGCAGGATCAAAAGAGCCATCCGCTTTGCGACAACCAAAATAACCAGAGCCCAACTCCCAAATCAAATCACCACCATATCGCCGGTGATAATCTGAAACAGATCCCTCCCCAGTGTCATGAGCAAAACCACCCATTTTGGCCCCCTTATTTAAGGCCATAATTGCGTTTCCTGAGAGCGAACCAAAACTCATCGCCGAAACGTTAAATAGTGAAATATCATAGGGCATCAGACACTTAGCACCACCAACGCGAGTGCGCAAATCATTAATGGCTATATGCTTCGTGGGATTAATCGTATGGGGTAACCATTCCATGCCTTGCCGATAGGCGTCTTCGATAGTTCCTAATGGTCGTTTATCAGACTCTCCCTTCGCCCGTTGATAAACTAAAGCGCGCTGATTTCGGGAGAAGGGTAACTTTTCAGTATCAGACTCTAAAAGATATTGTCGTATCTCTGGTCGAAACGTTTCAAATAAGAAGCGTAAGTGCCCTGAAACCGGATAGTTATTGGTTATGGCATGTTTTGTCTGCATCACATCGTTCAAACCCATCCAACTCAAATAGACAAAAACACCCGCAAAAAACCACATATCCCAAGACGACGATAATCGCAACCCTGAAACAATCAACAAAGCGATCAGGATACAAATACCCCACGGCAGAAATCTTGACAGTGTTCTGATTTTCTTAAGCATTATTTTTTCTTTTTTGGTGTCTATATTAAAGTCTTACTGTTACCAATCATAATTACCAATCATACCCACCAATTACTACAAAACTAGTAGGACATCTACTTAGAATACTTTTCGATCAATAAGACAATAGCCCCAACTCCTAAACAAGCGACTCCGACTAAGGCTCCCATGCCAGAATATGCCAAACTAGACCATAAAAGCCAGGCTACAGTCAAAATAAAAATACCTGGTAACACTGGATAAAGAGGGACTGGGCAAGGCATCACCGTATCTGGATAGCGCCTTCTTAAGATAAATAAAGCAATTCCTACTAAGAGGATAAAGAACCAAAAAACAGGAGCCGTAAACTCGACAATCGATTCAAAACTTTGTCTTGCAAAAGAAGCGCCAAAGATTAATAAAAGAGCAATAGCGCACTGTAAGATGATCGCTTTTCTAGGTGTACCAGATTGGTGCCAATCACCAATCCAACTAAATATTCGCCAATCCTTACCAAGCGCATAACTACTTCTTGAACCAAAAATAATCGTCGCATTCATCGAATTTAAACAGGAAAAGACTACGATGGCACTAAAAATGACTGCAGAACCGCGACCATACGCTATATCAAATAAATCACTAGCAAGGGCATTTGACTGACCCATTTTTTCGGCGCCAAAAGCATGTAAAAATGCCAGATTCACCATTAAATACAATAAAGTAATTAAACCAATTCCCAAAAGTAGGGCTTTTAGAATCCCTCGACGTTGATCGATTGCCTCTGCAGAGACATATGCAGCTTCATTCCATCCACCAAATGTCAGAAGAACAAAAACCATAGCCAGACTAGCCACACCTAAACTCGGTAATTCAGGAGTGACTCCTGCTGAATCAATCGTCGGAGTTTGTACTAAAAAACCAGTCACAATAATCGCCAAAATTCCACCCACCTCGAAAAGCGTCAAAATATTCTGCGCAGTTTTGCCCTGCTTAATCCCAAGAATATTTAATAAACTCAAACCAATCACCGTTATCATGGCCCAAATGGTTGATGAATAGGTTCCTAAAGAAATAATCTGGGTCATGTAGTCGCCCAGTGTGATTCCTAAAATCCCAAGAGAGCCAGTCACGATGATGATCGACCGAGCCCAACCATATAAAAAAGAAATATTCTTACCGTAA
>CAIQHU010000086.1 GCA_903871735.1 uncultured beta proteobacterium
ATAGTGTTACCAAATTAACAAAGTGAGGAATGAAGTGAGTAAAAAAGATATGACTCAAGAGAATGCAATTCAAGAAAAAATAAAGCATGTTTCCCAGCCGGTGGATCATGGGATGATTATTGAAAAAAATGTTCAAATACCCATGCGAGATGGTAGTTATTTGATGGCAGACATATTTCGCCCTGATACCACGGCGCAGAAATTCCCGGCGATTATGAATACCAGTGTTTATCAAAAAGATAAAGTCTGGACGCCACCGCATGATTTAGAGGAAGAGGCTAATCCTTATATGAACTGGGAAACAGTGAATCCTTTATGGTGGGTTCCCAGAGGCTATGCTTGTGTGCGTGTTGACTCCAGGGGAACTGGCCAATCACCGGGCTTGTGTGAGCCAAGCTCTTACCAAGAGTCGGTGGATTTTTACGATGCGATTGAATGGATTGCTAAACGAGATTGGTGTAATAGCAATATAGGAACATCCGGAATTTCATACCACGCAAGTTCCCAGTGGCGCGTAGCTAATCTTCGGCCACCATCTTTAAAAGCGATCATGCCTTGGGAAGGTAGAGCCGATCAATACCGTGATCAAGCCTATCATGGCGGTATTTTTTCAATGGGTTTTGTATCTAATTGGATTGCAACTCATACGGCACATCATTTGCTGGGTCGTCCACGCAGTTTTAACCCAGATACTTTTCAGCCGGATATGTTGTGGCAGTATTTACGGCATAACTTAGATTCTGATTGGTGGCGTTTACACAGTGCTCGGTGGGATCAAATTGAAGTCCCTTTATTTAGTGTAGGAAATTGGGGTGGTTGGGCATTACATCTGCGTGGTAATACAGAAGGGTTTGTTAATGCCAAGTCAAAACATAAGAAATTACGAATCCATACGGGGACGCATTTTCATCCATTCCATTCAGAGGAGGGGCGTTTAGATCAATTACGTTGGTTAGATTATTGGCTAAAAGATATCGATACTGGGATTATGGATGAGCCTCCTGTTAAATTAGAAATCCGAACTGGCGGCAGTGATAAGCCCTATGCCTTCCGATTTGAAAATGAGTGGCCGCTTGCACGAACGAAGTGGACGAAGATGTATTTGCAATTGGATCAGCAAGAACAGCAAGAGGGTGATCAGGTAGAGGGTACATTAAGTGAGTCTTTACCAAATAAAACGGCGCAGATCAGTTATCCATCAAGTGCGATCACTAAAGCTGGTATTGCTTCTGGCTCATCCTTGTCGACTACGCATGGTAATGTTGGTAGGACTGGAATTTCATTAAAGACGAAGCCAATGACAAGTGATATGGAAATTACCGGACCATTAATGTGTAATCTTTGGGTTTCAAGTACATCTGAGGATATGGATATCATGATTACCTTACGCAACATTGACGCCAATGGTAACGATGTCAATGAAGTAGGGCAACATGGCCAACCCATCCCATTAACAAAGGGATGGTTAAGGGCCTCGCACCGGACCTTAGACGCAGAAAAAACGCTACCTCATCGGCCCTACCACGCACATACGCAAAGACTGTGGTTGGAGCCAAATGTTCCGGTGGAGTGTCAGGTAGAAATTTGGCCGACATGTATTGTGCTCAAAAAAGGACATCAACTGCGAATTGATATTCAGCCAAGAGATGGCTTAGGAAGCGCACCGTATACCCATTTCCATTGTGACTATAACTCTGGCGCTACAAATACCATCTATTCTGGTGGTGATAAAGAGTCCTATTTATTGTTACCGGTCATTCCAAACTAGAGGCGCGTAGAGAACGCATTGGCAGTATTTTTTAAGTAAGCGCTTATTAGTTAAGCGCTACTAAGCTTTTTACTGAGCTTGGATATTCGCTTGTTTAAATAATTGTCGTTGAAGTTCGATATCTTCACCAACAAATTTCTCAAAATCCTGCGGCTTTGATCCGATGGTATTGACACCAAAATCATCAAAGCTTTTTTTAAGATCTGCTATTTTGATAGCAAATGCTAATGCCTGTTGAACTTTTTCAATGCGATCAATAGGGGTGTTTGCAGGAAACCATAACCCCGCCCAACCATACACTTGATCTAAGCCTCGCACCCCTGCCTCATTAAAGGTGGGGACATTGGGAATAATCGGCGCCCTGGCATCACCACTGATTGCAAAGGCCTTAATCCGACCAGCTAAAATATGTTGCGCAGACATAGCTGTAGATACGTAAGTGATTTCGATTTGCTTACCCAAGACTTCGTTAAAGGCCGGGCCAAGCCCTTTGTAGGGTACATGTAAGATTTGTGCAGGCGCTAAGATATTAAAGAGTTCACCAACGAGATGTGAAGCATTACCTACTCCTCCAGAGCCATAACTTAATTTATTGGGATTGGCTTTAGCAAAGTCCAGTAATTCTTTTACGGAATTAAATGGCACATCACTATTTGCTACCATCACCATCCCATAGCTTTTATAGATTTGTGTAATAGGTGCAAAGTCTTTCATGGGGTCAAAAGGCAGCTTCTTGTATAAAACAGCATTGGCTGAAAATGAACCTGTCATGATGAGCATGGTGTAGCCATCAGGTGCCGATTTCGCAACCAGATCAGCGCCAATAATACCATTAGCACCAGCACGATTATCTATAAAAACAGATATATTTAATTGTTCACCAAGTTTAATCGCTACTTTCCTGGCGATGACATCAAGCCCACCGGGCGCAAATGGGACGATCATACGAACTGGGCGACTTGGCCATTTTTCAGGAGCAATTTTTGTCGTTTGAGCGCTAATGGGTATTGATAAAAGCAGGCAGAATATCAGGATAAAAACTTGCTTGTGGGAAGGCATTTGTTATTTCTCCAATGTTTTTATGAATAGATTATTTGTAAAAGTTAATCTAGGCGCCTATACAAGTCAAGGATTCATTCACATATTTGAAAAATGAAGTCACATTACAGAGGTTGAAGTTTGATCTATGGCTAAAAAGTATCTAAAAAGAAAAGGCTATACTTAACAGTAGTACTAATAATCAATAGAAATGTCTTTAACCGAAGTATTAAAAATTAACCGAATATGAAGAAAATATTAGTAACAGGCGGGGCTGGTTTTTTAGGGGCTAATTTATGTAAAAAATTAGTTCAGCAAGGGCATGATGTTCTGTGTGTCGATAATTTTTTTACTGGGAGTAAAGAAAATATTGCCGAGCTGATTGGTCAAAAATATTTTGATTTGATGCGCCACGATGTTACTTTCCCACTCTATGTGGAGGTGGACGAAATTTATAATTTAGCATGCCCAGCTTCGCCAGTGCATTATCAGTATGATCCCGTACAAACCACGAAGACTAGTGTTCACGGGGCGATTAATATGCTCGGCTTGGCTAAAAGAGTTCATGCCAAAATTTTGCAAGCATCGACCTCAGAGGTCTACGGTGACCCAGAGGTGCATCCGCAATCCGAAACCTATTGGGGTCGTGTAAATCCGATTGGAATTCGCAGTTGTTATGACGAGGGTAAGCGTTGTGCAGAAACATTGTTTTTTGACTATTGGCGTCAGCACAAGACAAAAATTAAGGTCGCTAGAATATTTAACACGTATGGGCCGCTGATGCACCCGAATGATGGACGCGTGGTAAGTAATTTTATTGTGCAGGCAATTCAGGGTAACCCCATAACAATATACGGTGATGGCACACAAACTAGGAGTTTTTGTTATGTATCTGACTTAATTGATGGTTTAATTGCTTTAATGAATACCCCGGAAGAGGTAACAGGGCCGATTAATTTGGGGAATCCGGTCGAATTTACAATGTTGGAGTTGGCGGAGTTGGTTATTCGTATGACGGGTTCTGTGAGCCAAATTATTTTTCAGAAGTTGCCAGAAGATGATCCTAAGCAAAGAAAACCCAATATTGATTTGGCTTCCAAGCATTTGAACTGGCAGCCTAAGATTCATTTAGAAGAAGGCTTACAAGAAACGATCAATTATTTTAGAAAAGTACTTTTAAAATAAATGTTAATGGCTTTGCAATTCAATAAAAATATATGGAGACGAATATGACAACCTATGAGTTAGAGCCTGTAGTGTTAGAAAAATTCAAGAACATTTCTCAACCTAGAGACCATGGAATGGTCATAGAAAAGGATGTCAAAATACCTCTACGTGATGGCACGATTATTTTTGCTGATATTTTTCGTCCAGACATCCAGAGTGAGAAATTTCCAGCGATCATGAATATTAGTGTTTATCACAAAGATAAACTGTGGATTCCGCCCGAGGATTTAGAGGAGCCCGCCAATCCATATATGGCATGGGAGACTGCCAATCCCGTTTGGTGGGTTGCGCGAGGTTATGCCTGTGTGCGAGTTGATTCCCGAGGAACTGGAAAGTCACCAGGAAGATGCGAGCCTAGTTCCTATCAAGAAAGTTTGGATTTTTATGATGCGATTGAGTGGGTTGCTAAACGAGAGTGGTGCTCTGGCAATATTGCAACTTTGGGCGTTTCCTACCATGCTGCTTGTCAGTGGCGAGTTGCCAATCTGCAACCACCATCATTAAAAGCGATTATTCCTTGGGAGGGGCGTGCTGATCAGTATCGAGATCAGGCCTATCATGGTGGAATTTTTTCAATGGGTTTTATGGGGAATTGGATTAATCAGCACATGGCACGACATTTACTAGGAAGACCAAGAAGCTATAACCCTGACTCTTTTCAGCCAGATATGCTCTGGCAGTATATGAGTCATGATCTGGATTCTGAATGGTGGCGACTATGTAGTGCCCGTTGGGATCAAATTACGGTACCTGTTTATAGTGTTGGCAATTGGGGTGGTTGGGGGTTGCATTTGCGAGGCAATACTGAGGGTTATATGAATGCGAATTCTCAGTTTAAGAAGCTACGGATTCATACAGGAGACCATTTCAGACCTTTTCATTCTGAAGAAGGCAAAGTAGATCAAATCCGTTTCTTAGACTATTGGCTAAAAGGTATTGATACTGGGATTATGGATGAGCCTCCGATTAAACTAGAAATTAGAACTGGTGGCAGTAAAAAACCGTATGCGTTTCGTTATGAATATGAATGGCCTTTAGCAAGAACGATATGGACGAAGATGTATTTTCAAATAGAGCGTGAGCAGTCCCAAAATGAAGAGGATACGGAAGGCAGTTTGTTGCTTGATTTGCCTAGTAAGGTTAACCAAGTAACTTACCGAGGTAGTAATCCCAACAAGGCAGGCATTGGTTCTGGGTCCTCAGCGCCTGGAATTGGTCGAGCGGGGGTCTCTTTCATTACCCCGCCCATGTTGAGTGATTTAGAAATCACTGGCCCTATTGTCTGTAATTTATGGGTTTCATCTACATCGGAGGACATGGATTTAATGGTTACCCTCAGAAATATTGACCCTGAAGGTAACGATGTCAATGAATTAGGTCAGCAAGGTCAGCCGGTTTCTTTGACGAAGGGCTGGTTAAGGGCCTCCCACCGAAAACTAGACCCCAAGAAATCTTTACCTTACAGGCCCTACCATGCGCATAATGAGCGTCTTTGGTTAGAGCCGAATGTTCCGGTTGAATGTCAGGTAGAAATCATACCAACTTGTATTGTCCTCAAGAAAGGGCATCAATTACGAGTTGATATCCAGCAGCAAGACGGCTTTGGAAGTGCAGCTTTTACCCATTTCCATAATGACTATAACGAAGGGGCATTCAATACGATTTATGCTGGTGGTGATAAAGACTCTTATTTATTATTACCCGTCATTCCAACTCCGAACTCTTAAGGCATTAACGATCTTGGCGTAGGTGCCAGAGTTTGATATATTTATAGTAGGAGGTGGCCGCATTGGAGATGGCTAATGCTAGCCCATATCGGCCATCTAAAAATCCTTTGCGGATCAGATAGGTTCGAAAAAAAGCCCAAAATCCATGGGTGATCGCTTTACCAAGGCTGCCTTGTTTGCCTTCGTTAAAAGCCTGTTGGGCAGACGCACTCGAATAGGTATTTACTTTATGAAGAACTTGTTCAAAATTGCGATAACTATAGTGAATAAAGTGCTTACTTAGCTTGCCAGTTGAGCCTAGCGGAATCAAGCGTTCGTGTACTAGGTGATTAGAGAACTGGGCAGAACCTTTTTTAAATAACCGATCGACATAATCTGGATACCAGCCAGAATGCGCCATAAATTTTCCGCAGTACCAAGACTTCCTTGGGATTGCATAACAATCTTTGCTGTCCTGTGTTTGCATGACTATTTGGATTTCTTGTTGTAATTCAGGTGTAACTCGTTCATCTGCGTCAATGGATAAAATCCAATCTTGAGTAGCAAGTCCCAAAGCTCTATTTTTTGCGGGGCCAAAGCCAGGCCAGTAGGTTGAAATTTCTAATGTTGCTTGATAGGCTTTAGCAATTGCTTGCGTCTGATCTGTACTTTGGCTGTCTAAGATAATAATTTCATCTGCAAAGGAAACACTATCCAAACAATCTTTCAGATTGAGTTCTTCATTTTTCGTAATGAGGATAACTGATAAACCCATATTTTTTAAAGAATCGTTTTATTAATCTTTAGAGTAGACCACAACATGGTCTACAAGTAATTGGATACCGATCTTTTCACCGATTGCGTGGTCATGATGACTTGGTACATAGGCAAATACTTCCTGGCCAGAGGGTAGCTGTAGAGTATATAAAAAATCCGCGCCTCGAAATACTTTTCGAATAATCGTAGCCTGTAGTGGGCTGGCGTCATCATGTTGAATATCATCCGCTCTTAAAAGCACATCAACTACAGTGCCAAGGGGCTCATGATGGTGTGATTCAAGGGGCAGTTTGCCAAGTTCAATTTCTACTTGATGATTGTTGGAAATGGAGCCTTCTACAAATACACCTCGCCCAATAAAGTCAGCAACATACCGGTTGATTGGGCGATGATATAAATCGTAGGGCGTATCCCATTGCAATATTTTCCCTTCAGTCATTATGCCGACAAAATCAGCAATAGCGAAGGCTTCTAGTTGATCATGGGTTACTAGGAGAGCGGTTACCTCGTTGGTTTGAAGAATTTCACGCATCTCAGTTGCAAGTCGTTCACGCAAGTCAACATCCAGACTGGAGAATGGCTCATCCAATAAGATCAGATCAGGCTCTGGAGCCATTGCCCTTGCCAAAGCTACACGTTGCTGTTGGCCACCACTAAGCTCATGCGGGTAAGACTGGGCCTTTTCTTTTAGAAAAACGCGACTCAGCCATTCTAGGCCGATATGAGTACGCTCTTCTTTGGGTAACTGATGAAGTCCAAAGGTGACATTTTCGAGGACATTTAAGTGCGGAAATAGAGCAAAGTCTTGAAAGACCATACCCACTTTTCGTTGATTTGGAGGAACATGGACTTGGCTAGAACTAGCGAGTTGATTTTGTAAATAAATTTCGCCAGCTTGGAGATTTTCAAACCCACAAATAGCCCTCAAAATGGTTGATTTCCCGCAACCCGAGGCCCCTAACAGACAAGCGATATCACCTTTCATGAGTTCTAAATTGAGCTCTTGGACAACCAGATGCCAGCGCTTATTTTTACCAGTATGGTAGGCAATAGAGGCATTATTGATAGTTAGTACCGGCGAATTGTCATTCATACTTATAATTATCCCACTATATGGCAACCTGTTAATAGGGCACAGCATCGCATGAATCGTTTAGTTGTTCTAGCCGCACTCTTTTTTTTCTTACCATTATTTGGATTATTGGTTCCTTTTGGCGATTTTTCCAACTTTTTCGGACCAAGCCCTGAGGATGCTCTGAGCACAATAGAGCATTTATGGAATTTTGTTTTAGGATCGTACATTACTTCAACCATTATTTTAGTGATTGGGGTTGGTATGGGGGTAGTTGTTTTAGGAGTAGGTAATGCGTTTTTAATTGCTCATTATCAATTTCCAGGTAAACGGATATTTGAATGGGCACTCATATTGCCATTAGCGGTACCGACATATGTGATGGCCTATTTATTTGTCGATTTACTCCAATTTTCAGGACCAATTCAACAATTTTTGAGAAGTGTATTACAGGTCGATCGGCTACCTTTTTTTCCTGATCCCAGATCTTTAGGTGGGGCCATTTGGTCATTTTCCTTATGTTTATACCCTTATGTTTACTTAATTACTCGAACAGCATTTTTAGAGCGCAGCGCCCATTTGTCTGAAGTTGCTCAAACACTTGGTTACAGTGCCATGGATAGTTTTTTTAAATTATTATTACCAATGGCTAGGCCTGCTATTTTTGCTGGAACTGCTTTAGCACTCATGGAAGTATTAGCTGATTATGGGGCGGTATCCTACTTTGGAATTCAGACTTTTGCGACAGGTATTTTTAAA
>CAIQHU010000087.1 GCA_903871735.1 uncultured beta proteobacterium
CCAGCTAATTTAATCCTTGCTCAATGAATTCGCGTCCAAGATAGGATGTTGCGTGAACCAAGTCTAAACATCAAAGTGAATAAGCTGAGGGATTTCTTTTCTAAAGTTGTTGCCTGAATATTCCTGAAATTTTCCTAGCATGCCAGGAGACCCAGGCTTCGGGTGGGCTTTCATTAAGTTGCTTTAGAATGAAGTATGTCTACCCCAATCAAGTCCTTTGCTGCCCTTAAATTCGTGGGGTTTCGATGGCATATGTTGACCTTCATGTTGGCGATGATGGCAGATAACATTGAACATGTCATTAGTTATTGGCTACTCTACCAAAAGTTTCATTCAACAGAATTAGCTGGCTTCGCAGTTGTTTCACATTGGCTACCCTTCTTATTTTTCTCAGTACCCGCAGGTGCTCTAGCTGATCGCTTTGATCCAAGACGCTTAATCCAAATTGGTATTTTGATGTTTATGAGTTGCTCACTTGGATGGGCTTACTTTTTTATTACAGACACCTTAGAAATGTGGCATGCCATGGTCCTTCTGGTAATCCATGGCTGCTCTGGTGTTTTATGGCATACCACGAGTCAACTGCTGCTTTATGAAATTGTCGATACCGAGACCCTGCCTAGCGCAGTTCGACTCTTGGCTACTGCCCGCTACCTTGGTCTATTGATTGGCCCAGCAGTCGGGGGGCTTTTAATGCTCACGCTTGGCCCAGAAAATGGACTCTTATTTAATGTACTGATCTATTTGCCAACGATCATTTGGTTATGGCGGGCTCCTTATGGACCAAAATTCAGAACAACTCCCGCACCCGTCAAAAGAGCGTTTCGGGGTTTAAAGGACATCATCCAAACTATTCGTGATATTTCAGGGCAACCTAAAATTGTTTCTATGGTTCTTCTGGCAGGAACTACTTCCTTTATCGTTGGGAATAGTTATCAACCACAAATGCCAGCATTTGCCGAAGGCCTTGGACATGGCAATCCAGGGGTTCTTTATAGCATGCTACTTGCAGCAGATGCTGCTGGGGCTTTAATAGCTGGTTTTATTTTAGAAAGCCGCAGTCTACTAAAACCCAATCCAAGGTCTACCCTCATCCTAGCTATTTGCTGGTGTGTCATGCTGGGTAGCTTTGCCCTATCTACCAATTTTTATTTAGCGCTTGCCCTTCTTTTACTATGCGGCTTTTTTGAACTTTCCTTCAATTCCATGGCGCAAACAATTGTGCAAATAAATGCCCCCGTTGAGTTACGCGGACGAACTATTGGCCTATTTAATATGGCGGCGATGGGCATGCGCGCTGGTTCGGGAATTACGGTTGGACTCGTTGGTGGCATGATTGGTATTCATGCCTCTCTGAGCCTTGCTTGTTTCATCCTACTACTATGTATCGGCGGACTACTATATCGCTTTGGCAGGTACCAAAGTTAAATATTGCCTCAACTAACCTTCAATGACTAGCTACAAACCACGCAGTAATGCTGGTCGGGTTTCATGAAAAGGAACTACTTGTTCCCAAGCAAAACCCATTTGTAATAACTCCAAGTCACCTTGCGGTTTACCAATAATTTGTATCCCCATCGGTATGCCCTGATGAAAACCAACTGGAGCAGCTAATACGGGCAAACCTGCTAAGGTGGGCCCTATCACTACCTCCATCCAGCGGTGATAGGTATCCATCGTTTGATGAGCAATTTCTTTAGGCCATGTCCAACGAATATCAAATGGAAATAACTGAGCACTTGGTAACACTAGAAAATCATATTTTGTAAATAAACGATTCGTTTCTTTTACCCATCCAGTACGTATTTGAGAGGCTTGGTAGATATCAAGGGCATTCAGTTTCATCGACTCCTCTACCTCCCATATGGCTTCTGGCTTCATTTGGGAGCGGTGCAGAGGATTTTGATAAAACGCATGTAATTTACTGCCCGTTACAAATGCGCGTAAAACACTCCATGCCCGCCACAAACTGGCCATATTAAACTGAGGTACTACTAACTCCACTTCACATCCAAGCTGTGTAAAGTATCCTAAGCCACTTTCACATAAATCAATAACGCCATCTTGCATTGGCAGATAGGAGTCTAAATCTTTCAGCCAAGCAATTTTTTTACCCCGTAAATCTGTCTCCAAATTTTCGTTAAAAACACCTTCTGGTGTCTTTAACGAAAGTGGTGCGCATTCATCATATCCGGCCTGAATCGATAGTAGTAGGGCTAAATCTTGTACATTTTTAGCCATTGGACCTTCGGTTGAAAACTGATCATAAAACACTTCTAAGGAAGGGCCTTGAGGGACTCGCCCTCGCGAGGGACGAAAGCCGTAAATATTGTTCCAAGCAGCTGGGTTACGTAGCGACCCACCAAAATCGCTGCCGTCAGCTATAGGTAACATCTCTAAAGCTAAGGCAACAGCTGCTCCACCGCTACTGCCACCCGCAGATTTACTCTGGTCATAGGCATTTTTTGTGCTGCCAAAGACAGTATTGTACGTATGCGATCCAAGTCCAAACTCGGGAACATTGGTTTTACCAATCAGAATACCGCCAGCTCTACGCATGCGTTCCACCACAATCGAATCCACTGCATTTCGTTGATCTTTAAATATAGGTGAGCCCAAAGAAGTCACAATATCGAGAGTAGCGGTTAAATCCTTCGGAGCTAATGGCAAGCCATATAAAGGTGGCAAAACGTCATACCTCCCCATTTCTTGATCTTTAACTTGAGCGAGTAGTTCTAACTGCTCTCTATCCAACATCGAAATAATGGCATTTACTTCAGGATTAATAGCTTCAATTTGATCTAAGTAGGCACACATCACCTCAAAGCAAGAAAGCTCTCGACTTGCTATCAAACGCGCTAAATGAGTCGCTGAAAAATGAATAATTTCTTTATCCCTCATATCCTATTCCTTTGATATTGCAAACTCTACCAACTCATTTATACAAGATATTAGATTGTCCAAGTAAAATAAGTCCTAGTGTACCCATACCGTATCCCAGTTAGCACATAACCCTAGGACTCCATTGCCAAACCCTCCATCTCC
>CAIQHU010000088.1 GCA_903871735.1 uncultured beta proteobacterium
AAGTTCGTCAGTGTTTGGCTCTGATGAATCCTCAATGGGTTTATCCCAATCGGTCCCTCGAACAATGCAAGACATTGTTAAATTAATAAATCAAACCCAAGTTGATCTTAGAACTAGAGACGCTGATGTATTGCTTTTAAATGAAAGTACTAACTCTAGTTTGTCAAAAAGTGAGCTACTGTCTAAATATTATTTCAAGGCATTGGCAGCAGAGCGCCTTGGGAAGATTGATTTAAGAGTTAATTACTTAAAAAAAGCTTTAATACAAGCTGATTCTTTTGGACCGCGATCTTACATAGTTAGCGAGCTTGCAGAAGCCCAGTTAGCAAACGGAGAGTTTAAATCCGCAGTTGATCAATCCGTGATGGTTCTGCCAGAAGTGTCAATGAATTATTTGGGAAGATCCATTATTCTTGAATCTGCAATTGTTAAAGCCTATGCCGAAGCAGGTGATTTTATTAATGCCCAAAATCATATGCGCTCAGTAGATGCAACTTTTGTTAGGCTTCGAGGTATGCAAAATTGGTCACTTTTTGCTGATGCCTGGACGAGAAATTTCTATCAAGCTAAAGCAGAATTAGCGTTTCAGCAAGGTAAATTTGAAGAAGCAGAGGTTGCGTTTTTAAGAGCTTTGGAGGCACTTGAAAGATTCGTTCCAAGTTCTGAGGCTATGTATAACCCAAAGTATCCTCCTGGCATTGGCCCAAACGAAAGGGCTAGTAGCCCTGATTATCAAAAGGCACGTCTAGAGGAACTCTATCGTAAACAGGCTGAGGTCTTACTTAAGTTACGGAAGATTAATGAGGCTGAATATTACTCACGAGAGGGTTTAAAAAGAGCTCTGCTAAGAACTGGTAAAGCCTCCGTTACTTCTTCAGCCTCCATGCGTCAGTTAGCAATAGTAATGCTCGCACGAGAACGAAACAAGGATGCAATATTTCTTCTTAATGAAGCAATTACAGGATTAAACCAATCAGGAATTTCGATTGGTTCTGTCGATTTAGCACGAACACAAAAAACCCTCGCTTCAGCCCTCATTGCTGATAATCAGTTTTCACAGGCTTTGAAGATTTATTCTGATTTAGATACAACCATCAAAACTTATCCAGATGTTGGTCGTTTTGTAGATATCAATTCGCTAGATCGGATATTGGCTCTTATTCGTATCGGAGACCTATCCCAGGCTGAATCCCGTGCCCGTAATTTTCTAGGCACCACTGAAAAACGTACCGGCCAAAAATCCAAAGAAACTGCTGATGCCAAGCTCATGTTGGCTACTGTTCTAGCTAGCCAGACAAAAGATGATGAAGCCCGTCAATTATTTTCAGCTGGTATGGTTGAACTCATTGCCCTAGAGCGTGAGGTTGCCACTGACTCGGAAGGGCTATCCTCCAAAGAGAAAAAATACCTAGCGGCTTATATCGAATCCTATCTTGGTGTTTTAGCTCGTGCCTACGAAAAATCACCCACCTTAGCCATTGCCTCTGAAGCTTTTGTATTGGGAGACTTAGCCAGAAGCAGTGGGGTACAAAAGGCGTTAAATGCCAGCACCGCAAGAGCTAATATTACCAATCCCCGTTTAGCCGAATTAGCTCGTCAAGAACAAGACCTCAATCAACAGATTACTTTTTTAACCCGCTTTGCTAAAGAGCTTGCCATGCAACCGGCTAACCAGCAGTTGCCTGAAGTCCAAAAGAAGATGCGAGCGGATATTGAACAATTGAGACAAGAAGCTAAAGCTACCATCCGTTCGATTGAAATCGACTTCCCGGAGTATGCTGAACTAATTAGTCCTAAACCCGCCTCACTGGAACGGGTGCAAAAGAATCTCAAAGCCAATGAGGTCATGATCACCTGGTTTATCGGTCAAACCAGCAGCTATGTCTGGGCGATTGGTAGTACCGGTAACCCCCAATTTAAAAAATTGAAGCTCACCCAAGCTAATTTAAGAAAAGACGTACATACTTTACGCAAAGCCCTCGATCCTCAAGTTACTACGGTTGAAGAAATCCCCGCTTTTAACTTTGCCCTTAGCCACCAACTCTACAAATCTCTAATTGATCCTGTGCAATCTGTACTTGAGGGTAAAACTACTTTAGTTTTGGTGCCCCATGATGAGATTGGACAGTTGCCGCTGGGGGTTTTGACGACTAGCAACTTTGCCCCCAATCCCAAAGCCGATCTTCGCTTTAGTAATTATCGTGATGCTCCATGGCTCATTAAAAAATATGCTTTGGTAACCGTACCATCGGCTACCGCGTTGACGAGCTTGCGATCATTGCCTAAGCCCAAAGAAGGGCGTCTCGATTACATTGCCTTTGGGGACCCATTATTTAATGCTGAGCAAGCCAAAGCAAATGACAAGGTAATAGCTAATTTTCCCTCAGGAACTCAGCTTGCATCCCGTGGCGTTCCGCTAAAGCTCCGCAGTTCTCCTAATACCGCCCAAGTGAGTTCGGCTGAGGTCAGTATCTTGCCTAGACTCCCTGATACCAATGATGAGATCCAAGAGATTGCCAAGGTCTTTAATGTCGATCCCAAGCGTGATATATATCTGCAAAAGCGCGCCAATTTGGATGAGGTTCTCAAAGCCAATCTATCGAATCGCAAGGTAGTGATGTTCTCAACACATGGTTTAGTTCCTGGTGAGCTAAATGGCCTAACGCAACCCGCATTGGCGCTTACCAATCCCGAAGTTTTGGGTCAAAAGGGTGATGGATTATTAAAAGTGGATCAAATCCTCACCCTAAAACTCAATGCGGATTGGGTGGTGCTATCGGCTTGTAATACAGCAGCAGGTGACGGGGAGGGGGCCGAAGCTTTATCAGGGCTCGGTCGAGCCTTCTTTTACGCTGGCGCACGATCGCTCTTAGTATCGAGCTGGCCCGTGGATAGTCAAGCTTCCCGCAAACTCATGACGGATTTATTTAATCGCCAAAATCAAGATAAAGCCATGAGTAAACCCCAGGCCTTACAACAAGCTAGCCTGCAACTGCTCAGTCAAGGTCAGCCCGATGCCAAAGATGAAAACTATAGTTACGCACATCCCTTGTTCTGGGCGCCCTTTATGATGGTGGGTGATTAGATAGTTTTAAGCGTCCCATAAAAGAACACTTGAGAATGTCGGTTAACCCGACAAATGCCATGTCCAACCACTCAGCCACCTGCCAATCCCAAGCAATATCCATGGCATTCCACCAAACACCATGGTTCTCGATGCCTATGCCACACCAAATGTCAGCACGTTAAAACCATTGTTTCCGTTGTTGTTTGGGGTCATTTTTAAAGCTTCTAAGGCGTAGGTCGCACGTTCGAATCGTGCTGGGCAGGCCAAATTCACTTAAATTAATGCTTTAAACAGCTCTCTAATACTCGGTACTCGTACCTAAATGTATTTATACCCTATTTGGGGGACCATTTGGGGACCAAAACCAACTTGGGAAACCTACAGATTTCGATAGATTATTGACTTGATAGATATTGATTCTTTATCAAAGGGCTTAATTGCCCCTTTTGCTATTTATTCCCACAGATGTTCCCGCCTTAGATGTTAAGGTACAGTCCTTTTGCAATAAAGCTTAGGGTGAGGATATTTACCCATATAGATTATTGCCGTATTATAGAAAACTCCGG
>CAIQHU010000089.1 GCA_903871735.1 uncultured beta proteobacterium
TATCAATTTAATTTTTGGGATATGGTGATTTAGCAGATGCGATCAAATTTACTCCGATTTTTCTTTTTCCTTCTTTTAGCTACTCCCTTGTCATGGGCTGCGACGAGTGATGCGCCTCAAACCCATGAGTTCAATTTAAGCAATGGTCTGAAATTGATTGTCAGGGAGGATCATCGTGCGCCGACAGTAGCCCATATGGTTTGGTACCGTGCCGGCTCAATGGATGAGATCAATGGCAAAACGGGGGTAGCCCATGTGCTTGAGCACATGATGTTTAAGGGCACTAAAAAAGTAAAGTCAGGCGAGTTTTCTCGTTTAGTTGCAGCAGTAGGTGGTCGTGAGAATGCTTTTACTTCACGCGATTACACCGCGTACTTTCAGCAGGTCGAGAAATCTAAATTAGAAGAAGTGATTAAGCTTGAAGCAGATCGTATGACGAATCTCAATTTTGATGACGCTGAGTTTGATAAAGAGATTCAGGTTGTGATGGAAGAACGTCGACTACGTACGGAAGATAATCCAAGTAGCCTCTTGTATGAATCCTTGATGGCCACTGCTTACATGAGTTCACCTTATCGCCATCCGGTGATTGGATGGATGAATGATTTAGTGAATATGAAAGCAGCCGACGCACGTGATTGGTATCGCAGTTGGTATGCGCCCAATAATGCTACCGTTGTGATTAGCGGTGATGTAGATCCACAGAACATGCTCAAGCTAGTACAAAAGTACTATGGCGTCGTCGCACCTCATGACTTACCAGTACGTAAGCCACAAATTGAGCCGCCACAAAAAGGGATTAAACAGGTTGAAGTAAAAGCTCCTGCAGACAGTGCTCAACTGGCTATGGCCTGGAAGGTCCCCAGACTCGAGCCAGGTAAGCTAGACGACCCTGAGCCTTATGCATTAGAGCTTCTAACAGCAGTCCTTGATGGCTATGACAATGCCCGCCTCAATCGGGTTTTGGTGAAGCAAGAGAAGGTTGTCAATGATGTGAACGTTGGTTATGACATGATTTCTCGTGGACCCGAATTATTTTTAATTAGCGCCACGATGGCCAAGGGAAAGACGGTAGCGCAAGCACAAGCCAGCATTCGTAAAGCCCTTGAAGAGATTAAGCAGAATGGGATTTTGGAGTCAGAGCTCAAGCGCATCAAGGTGCGTATTTTGTCTAATCAAATTTATAAACGGGATTCTATTTTTGGCCAGGCAATGGAAATTGGTAGTAATGAGATGGCCGGCTTCTCTTGGAAAGATATTGATTCCATGTTGGAGAAAATGCAAACCATTACACCTGTACAGGTACAAGAAGTTGCTAAAAAGTATTTAGTCGATGATGGTTTAACTATTGCTGTATTGGATCCTCAGGCCAGAAAATCTCCAGTAAATAAGGAGGGCAAATGATGCGTGCTTTCAAGCGGGGGTTGTGGATCAGTATTTTGAGTATGGGACTAATGCAGAGTGCCCATGCCATTTTGCCCATCGAAAAACTCAACTCTGTCAAAGGAGCAAAAGTATTTCTGGTGCAAACCAAGGCTTTGCCTATGGTAGATATTGAGATCAGCATTGATGCAGGTGACCGATATGATCCCGCAGATAAAAGTGGCCTAGCAGACATGACAGCAGGCCTGATGAGCTATGGTGCTCGTGGCGATAAAGGGGTTTGGACCGAAGCTCAAATTGCCGATGAAATAGCGGATTTAGGTGCCAATATTGGGGTGTCAGTAGGCGGCGAACGTACCACTATGCGGATTCGGAGTTTGAGTCGCAAAGATCTACGAGATAGAGCAGTGCAATTAGCGGCGATGATGCTGAGTTCACCTTTGTACGACACCAAAATTTTAGAGCGTGAGAAGCAACGTTCCATTACCAATTTGCTTGAAGCAGAAACAAAGCCTGAATTTGTATTGGAGCGACGTTTTAAAAAATCAGTTTATGGCAGCTACCCCTTGGGTAACACGCCAACTGTGAAATCAGTAGGCTCAGTGAGTGTATCTGACTTAATGCAATTTCATAAAACGTTTTATCGTGGTGATCGCATGATCATTAGTATTGTGGGTGATGTTGATAGCGCCCAAGCTGATGAGATTGCACAAATCTTATTGAAAAGGATTCCGCAGTCTGGCGTAGTAATTGCGCCGATACCAATGCTTGAGCGCTCTCCTGTAGAGAGTTTGGCTGCACGAGAAATACAAATTCCGTTTGGTTCTCAACAGGCTCATATCGCCATGGGTATGACAGCAATTGCACGCAATAATCCAGACTACTTCCCTTTACTGGTGGGTAATTACATATTGGGCGGCGGTGGCTTTGTGTCTCGACTGGTATCCGAGGTCAGAGAAAAGCGGGGGCTTGCTTACAGTGTGTTTAGCTACTTTGCACCTGGTAAAGAAACTGGAATTTTTCAGTCTGGCCTACAAACAAAGAATGACCAAGCTGCACTGGCGCTGGAAGTGTTGAGTAGTACGATTGGTAAATTTATTGCTGATGGTCCTACAAGTGCAGAGCTGGTAGCTGCCAAGTCCAACTTGGTTAATGGTTACCCTTTGCGCATTGATAACAATCGCAAGTTACTAGATAACGTGTCGTCTATTGCCTGGAATGATTTACCTCTCGATACGATGGAGGTATGGACGAAGCAAGTTGAAGCAGTGACCTTAGAACAGGTGACTGCTGCATTTCAAAAACATCTTGCGATGGACCGTATGAAGATTGTGGTCTTGGGTGCTCAAAGCAAAACTGCCCGCTAGTAGCGCATGAGTAAACCAGCGATTAAAAAAGGTTCAAAAATTGAGCCGCCCAAGAAAGTCAGAATCATTGGGGGTATATGGCGTAGTCGCTTGCTCTCGGTTTTAGATTTACCAGGCTTACGCCCTACTACTGACCGTATTCGAGAAACCCTCTTTAATTGGCTTGGACAAGATTTAAGTGGATTACGTTGCTTAGATTTATTTGCTGGTACCGGTGCATTGGGATTTGAGGCAGCATCCCGTAATGCAGAGGCGGTAATTCTTTTAGAAAAAGATAAAAAAGCATATGTCAATTTGCAAGCAAATCTTAAACTTTTGTTATCGACACCA
>CAIQHU010000090.1 GCA_903871735.1 uncultured beta proteobacterium
ACAAATTGGCAGGGGCGTTATGTTAGAAACCCTTGGAAATGCCAGTCAAATTGAAAGTTATCAATATACTGCGCTATATCTTTTACCAACTAAAATATTTTTAAAACTCTCAAGACACTTACCGCCCTTAATTGTGGAAGAGGCTAAGACAGTTCAACAGGCTTATAGCGACTATCAGGAAAAAACCTTAAGTCGACTAGGTCTTCGTAAAATGTACATAGGATCTTTAACATTAACGATGTTCTTGGCCCTATTTGTGGCAATTTTATTAGCACTCATATTAGGTAGACAATTAGCTCAACCATTACTAATGCTGTTAAAGGGCACACAGGCTGTAGCTCAAGGAGATTTGTCACCTAAGCCAGAAATTAACACCAAAGATGAGCTTGGGATGTTAACGCGTCAGTTTAATAATATGACCAAGCAAATTTCTGAGGCGAGGCAGTCATTACAAGAGGCGAAAGAATTTTCTGAATCCGTTTTGGCGAACTTAACAGCGGGCGTTTGTGTTTTGGATAGTAATTATTGTTTAGTTGTTGCGAATGATGGAGCTAACAGAATCTTAGAGAGAGATTTATCTGACCTCATCGGTAAGCCATTAAGCTTTGCTCCAGAGTTGCGCTTTTTTGAAGAAACGATTAGGGAGTCATTCAAGTCGAACATGGTATCTGTAGGGGATGTAGAAACTGATTCAGAAAGAGTTCATTCTGATCGAGCCCCAGATTCAAAGTCATCTTGGCAAAGACAAATAGCGCTTTATGATTTAACGCAGACAGACGTGGAGCTTTCACCCTTGTTACTTGCTCGCGGTACGGAGTTACTAGGAAAGCAATTTATTATTGTGTTTGACGATATTACTGATGTTATTGCAGCGCAGAGATCTCAAGCATGGGGCGAAGTAGCGCAGCGACTTGCGCATGAGATTAAAAACCCACTAACACCAATACAATTATCGGCAGACAGAATCTATCAAAAACTAACTGGAAAATTAACCCCGGAGCAAGAAGAAATTATTTTTAAGGGAACAAATACAATTATTGCTCAAGTTCAGGCAATGAAATCTATGGTGAATAATTTCAGAGATTTTGCTAAGCAAAGTCAATCGAAAATGCAGGCGCTAGATTTGAATAAATTAATTTTAGAGGTGATGGGACTTTATGAAGATCACCATATTACCTTAGACTTAGATCCAAAATGCCCCTTACTTATAGGGGATCCTACGCAATTAAGACAAGTAATCCACAATATCCTCCAGAACGCTTTAGATGCAGCTAATGAAATTCATTCTGATCCAGATATACAAATACGAACTGAGCTAGTTAGTTATGAGGGTCTTAAAAATAAATCTGAAAATGTGGTTCGTTTATCGGTTGCGGATAATGGGCCTGGATTTTCTCCACGAATTTTGAGTCGGGCATTTGAGCCATACATAACATCAAAAATGAAGGGTACGGGACTAGGCTTAGCTGTGGTGAAAAAAATTGTCGATGAGCATGGAGCACGAATCGAATTAAAAAATAGAATGAAAGATCAATTGATCTACGGAGCAAGAATCTCTATTCTTTTTGAGAATCTCGCATAAAAATAATTACAAAAAAAGATACAGTAAAATAATTTCATAGGACAATACGTTATGGCAAATATATTAGTAGTAGATGACGAAATGGGCATTAGAGAATTACTCAACGAAATCTTGAGTGATGAGGGGCATGTTGTATATTCAGCTGAGAACGCCCAACAAGCCAGAACCATTCGTGATCAACTACAGCCAGATCTCGTTTTATTAGATATTTGGATGCCAGATACAGACGGAGTTACGTTATTAAAAGAGTGGTCTAAGGATAATAAATTGACAATGCCAGTAGTGATGATGTCAGGTCATGCCACGATTGACACAGCAGTTGAGGCGACGAGAATTGGCGCATGTAGTTTTTTAGAAAAACCTATTGCATTACAAAAACTTTTAAAAACAGTAAGCCAAGCCTTAGAGCGAGTTAGTCCAAAAGAGGCTGTAAAAACCAATAGTAATATTAAGGAGTATGTAGCAAATCAAACTTATAATGGGGCTTTTTTGAATACTTCAAAAGAGGCACAATTCAATTTAGCCAATAAAAATGAGGGACCAGTAATCACCAATTTAGTCTCTTCCCAAGAATTATCCCCAGGCCACTTTGATCTCCCGTTAAGAGAGGCGCGCGATATTTTTGAAAAGGCTTATTTCGAGTACCATTTGAAACAAACTGGCGGTAGTATGACTCGAGTCTCTGAGCAAACCGGTCTAGAGAGAACGCATTTGTATCGCAAACTGAAAGCTTTAGGTATTGATGTGCGAAAAATAGGCAGCCATAGCAACCCTAGTCCTTCAAGTAGTTAGTTCTCAGTTCCCATTACGTCACGAAGAATGTAAAAAGGCCCTACTAGAAGGGCCTTTTTTTTCAGAGCTTGGGGTTGGTTGTGGGCTAGTTAAGAAGTAGATGATTGAGCCGTTTTACAAAACTTCCCGGATCAGACAGTTGTCCACCCTCAGCAATTAGCGCTTGATCAAAAAGAGTATGTGCCCACTCTTCAAAATCCACACTAGTACTATGGACTTTTTTAACTAGGGGATGGCTAGTATTGATTTCTAAAATGGGCTTTGAGTCCGGAGCGGGTTGGCCAGCAGCTTTAAGCATTCTTAGTAAATTACCTGATAATTCATTTTCATCGGCTACTAAGCATGCGGGAGAGTCAGTCAATCTAAATGTTAGACGGACATCCTTGGCTTTTTCGCTTAAAACCTTTTTCATCCGGTCAAGCAAATCAACAAATTCTTTTTCAGCTTCCTTTTGCTCCTCTTTTTCAGAAACATCAGTGAGAGACCCTAAATCTAAATCACCTTTGGCGACAGACGTTAGGGGTTTATTATCATAAGTAGTTAAAAAAGAAAGCATCCATTCGTCAATGCGATCTGTTAATAAAAGTACTTCGATTCCTTTTTTATTAAATATTTCTAAATGAGGGCTATTTTTAGCGGCTAAATACGAGTCAGCCGTGACAAAATAAATCTTATCTTGACCTTCTTTCATGCGAGAAACGTAGTCGGAAAGGGAAACATTTTGAATATCAGAATTTTGCGTGGAGTTAGCAAAACGAAGTAGCTTACTTAATTTATCTACATTTGCATGGTCTTCACCAAGTCCTTCTTTAAGAACCTGTCCGAAAGCATTCCAGAATAATTGGTAATCTGCACGCTTAGCTTCTTCGACACTAGAAGAGAGATCTTCAAGTTGACTTAGAACACGCTTAGTTGAACTTTCCCGAATAAATTTTACATCCTTTGACTCTTGTAAGATTTCTCTAGAAACGTTTAGAGGAAGATCGGCCGAATCGATAATGCCACTGATAAAGCGCAAATAGGTAGGTAATAACTGCTCAGAGTCATCCATGATGAACACACGTTTGACATAAAGTTTAATTCCACTGCGCTTACTTCTATCCCATAAATCAAAAGGCGCTTTTTTAGGAATATAAAGAAGTTGCGTAAATTCACTTCGACCCTCGACACGGTTATGACTATAACTTAGCGGATTTTCAAAATCATTAGAAATGTTTTTATAAAACTCATGGTATTGATCTTCACTAATATCATTTTTGTTTCGCGTCCAAAGAGCATTAGCTTCGTTAATGGTCTCTAATTCATCTTTAATAACTTGCGATTTTGATTCTTCACTCCACTCCTCTTTAAACATTTGAATAGGGATTGAAATGTGGTCAGAATACTTGCGAATAATAGACTTAATTTTCCATGAATTAAGCAATTCAGATTCTTCAGGTTTGATGTGAAGAGTAATTGTTGTTCCTCGACGGTCTTTAGATACTTGTTCTACAGTAAAGGCGCCATCCCCTGCAGATTCCCAACGGACAGCCTGCTCTTTAGTAAGCCCAGCTTTTCTTGACTCAACGCTAATAGAATCTGCGACGATAAAGCCAGAATAAAAGCCGACACCGAATTGGCCAATAAGTGAGGCATCTTTTTGTTGATCTCCTGATAATTTGGAAAAGAATTCTTTGGTTCCTGATTTGGCGATAGTGCCTAGATTGGTAATTATTTCCTCACGACTCATTCCTATACCATTATCAGAAATAGTAATTGTATTTTTTGATTGATCTACAGCAACTTGAATGCTGAGGTCAGAATCGTCCTCATACCAATTTGGATGATTTATGGCTTCAAATCGAAGTTTGTCTGCAGCGTCAGAGGCATTTGATATTAACTCTCTTAAAAAAATCTCTTTATTAGAATAAAGAGAGTGAATCATTAATTTTAGTAATTGCTGAATTTCAGCTTGAAAATCAAGGGTTTCTTTGTTTTGAGTCGACATCTAAGGACCGTCCTAAAAAGTAAATAAAGGTTAATATTTATACAAGGTATGGGTTAATAATTCAATTTCAAGAGGGGCTATGCTCTTTAATCCCATAGAAAATAAAAAACAAATTTAGCCTTGATTTCCTTAAGAGCATAGATGTATGAAACAAATTCGTGCAACTGTAAGGGAAAGTGGCCTTGTAGATCTTTCAAGAATCAACGACTTAGAACTTTTGTCGTCTTTTGACGACGATTTGATGCGATTGCATAAAAAAAGCCCTACACGCAATTTGACGAGTGTCCAGCTACTACAAGTTTCGATTTACCAAGATCTAGTTTTGTAGCGCTTTTTTGAGGTGGTTTAGTTCGCCATTTACTTATAGAATTGCAGCGAGTTGACTGCAAGTAGATGCGTTCATTCAATTTCTCCGTTTAAGGTCTGAATTTAAACGTTAATTCAAGGGGCACCACGTGGTGCCTCGTTGGTTGGGGATCTAGGAGCCAACGAATAGAGTGAAGCACAAAACGAAAATACTGCACCAAGGGTGCGTTTTCGTATTGAGTGGCTGGGTGTTTTCTGTCACGCACTGTGACGAGCATAGAAAATGCCCAAAGCGCTGAGCCCCAATCGACACGACGGGACCACGTAGTCAGGAGTCGTGGAGACTGTTTTATAAAGATCAAGACGTAATAAATACTTGCATGAACAAATATATTGCCAGTGTGCGTATCCGAGGTCAAATCGTCAAAATGGCTGTGTTTGCTGACAGCATGATCCACGCCCGATTGATTCTTGAATATCAATTTGGTATGAACTCATTGGCATCATCACCAGTTCAAGTCAACGAAGCTGGAACGATTAAACCACTGACACCAGATCAAGCAAGGTTAGCTGCTTTAAAACGTCAAAAAGATAATGTGGCCAAACAAATCGAAACCGAACGAGATCGGCAAAAAATCCATCGAGCACAGCAGCAGATCAGCTAAGTGACTAATTCCAAAAGCCCAAGCGTCCGGTTAAGCGACGCTTGAATTGATTCACGGATAATTGAATCCTGCTTTACTAAACATGTGGCGTCGTGTCGGACACGACACTAGCACGGTGATGAGATAACCGTCTAGTTAGATAACGGTAGATCTTTACATGATGACCTTGCCTTTGGTCGATTTCGCCCCGGGCCACCAAAATCAACTATTGCCCTGCTTTGTGCGGGGCGTTTTTATTAGAAGTTGTTGATGGTTTTTATACCTTGCTATAGGGGTTGCTTGTCCAGTTACGTAACGGTAGAACTGTGAGTCATTCAATGTCCTTTTAAAGGACGAATCAATTAGACGTCCTTTTGCTGGTTATGTCGTTTTAAACGACAATTTAGGCACTAGGTAGTTCAATGACAAAGCATGCTCCGCCATCAATTGTGTTGTGGGCTGTAATTTCACCACCAAATCTATTGATGATATTTTTTGAAAGCCAAAGGCCAATACCAGAGCCAGCCTCCTTATTGCTAAACATTAGATCAAAAATTTTGTATTCCTGACCAGCCACAATACCATGCCCATTATCTTGAATAGAAATTTTTATAGTCTTGCCACCTTGTTTAGCGCTAATCTCTATTTTTTTGTGATCTATATCAGTTTCATCAAGAGCATCAATCGCATTATTGATCAAGTTAATTAATACCTGTTGCCACTCGCTGATATTTACATTAATTTGATAGTGGCTGGCGCAATCAAGATTGATAGTTGTTTTCGAGGAACGCAACTTCCCTTTAGATATTTCAATCACTTGATTAATCGACTCAGCGAGATTGACTGAAGAAATATTGTTATTTTGATTAGAACTCAACCTCGACAGATTTTTGACAATATTAGAAGCTCTATCGATATCTTCTAATATGTTTTTAACAAGCTCTTTAAGCAGTCGAACATTACTTGGGTCTGATTCAAGTTTCATTTCAGCAAATTGAGCATTTAGTCTTGATGCTCCTAAGGGTTGATTAATTTCGTGAGAAATTGTAGAAGCTAGGGCATTGAGTGAAGCCGATCTATTCAGTCTTTCTAGAGAGAGAATCATTTCATTACGATCTTCCAAAACATTAGAGAGCTTTAAGTTCATATTATTGAGATGTTTATATTCAGCAAAACCCAGATGTAGTCTTAAAACAATATAAGCAAGATTTCTAACGGACCCAAAAAGAACTAAAAGAAACCAAATAATGACATTGAGAATTTTGATATCAAAGGTATATCCGCTGTAGCCAATGGCCACGTTAATTACCCGTAAAAAATATAGAAAAATAACAATACCAAAAGTCGTAGCTAGAAAATTAAAGAAAAATCGATTAGTAAATTTTTTTCTAACTATTACCGCTTGATAAAGACAAAATAAATTACATATTCCGAAAAAGGATGTCGCAGTAGCTGACATCATTGGGGTAACAAAGCCATTGCCGGTAGATCTTTCGATCTCAACTATCGCAAATAAAGCTACTGGAATAATTAGAAGGAGTTTATTGAACCTTGTTTTACTACTGTTATCACCTAGCTGCCTTAAAGATTCTCCTAAAAACACAACAGAAAGGGTCTCAAACGAGACCATTAGGCTAAAACTAATCATGGGCGGAATATCGCTCCTGAAAACAGTAACAGCAGTTGCGATGGATGTTAGCAAGCAGGCCCAAAGCCATAGGTTTGCGGAAAAATCTTTCTTGCCCCAAAATAATACGCCAATCAGAATTGCTGATAGGAAGCTTATAGCGCTGTACAGCAAAAAGAGTGTTTGAACGGTGAATGGGGTCATTTATGACAGTTTAAGGGAGTTTGGCTTCATTCTTAATTAGAGTCAGAAATTCTCTGTCTTGGTCAATTCCGCCCCAAGCCACCAAAAGCCTAGTAGAACTCAAACCATCAGCGTAGCATAACTGCTTGCTTGAATTGATTCACGGATAATTGAATCCAGTTTTTTCTCAAGATGTCTTGTCGTGTTCGGCACGACACTAAGGCACGGTGATGACAATCTCGAATTATCGTAGGGTATCTGCTTATATAATTAAAAGTAAATTACTGGAAGTATGTATTTGTAATATGAATTTCGTAAGAACTCTTTCTTCAGTCGTGTTTTGAGGTATCTTAATTTAAAAGGTGTCTCTTATGAAAATATCTAGCTATTTGGCTCTTTTATTGTCAAGCGTATTAATCGCTTGCGGTGGTGGAGGTGGGGGCGCATCTTCCGGAGCAAATACTAGCAGTAATATCATACAAGCCACTACTTTTCTCGGTACCAAGACATCTGCTGGTTCTTTTACATATTACCGAGATGGAAGTACAAGCAATCCAGTCAGTTACATCTTCGCAAAGGATATTAACAATGATGGCGTAGACGAAGCTTTCTTTGTGGCATTTGAAACACAACCCAACACACAGGCCAACTATAGTAATACTTCAATACATATTTTCGGCTGGGAAAACAGTGTTTTCAAAGAAATAACTTCTACCTGGCTTCCTGGAACTAGCAATCAAGTGGAAGG
>CAIQHU010000091.1 GCA_903871735.1 uncultured beta proteobacterium
CTATATGGTCAATTTAGAAGCATACAAGAAATCATGTATCAATAAAGCTAAGCCTAAATTAAACTGTAATGGTAAGTGCCAGATGCTTAAGAAAATGAAGACTCAACAAGGAGAGACAGAAACAAGTGCGCCTGCTCCAAAGTTCAATCAATTAGAAGTGGTATTATCTTCTAAATCATTTTTTCCTTCTATTCAAGTTGTAACTACTACAAACATTTCTACTTTTTATACCTATAATGATGACTTCTCATCCAATTACATAGGTACTATCTTTCATCCGCCGGGGGCATAATTGAATTATTCAAGAATTCAATTTATTTATCACTGAAATATTTTCTAATGCAACAGCATTTTCAAAATGATGCTGAACGTAAGTCTGTATACAAGCGTACGTATAGAATTACTACAGTATTATTAGTTATAGTAATTAGTACCATAGGTGCTTTGATGTATTTAATTTTTAAAAAATAAACTAAACCATGAAAAAGAAGTTTTTATATATATTATTCATTTTATTGAACACGATCAACGCTTTTTCACAGGAGCAAAAAACAGTTAAAGGAAAGGTTTTTGATATACATACTAAGGAGCCGATCCAGGGAGTTGCAATTAAGACATTAATAAGTTCTCAATCCACAATTTCGAATGCTTTAGGAGAATTTACAATAACTACAATAAGTTCGAAAGATTCAATCAATATTTCCTTTATTGGTTATCAGAGTATTATTGTTGCAAATAACTCAAAAATGAACATTTCATTGAGTCCAAGTAATTTAGAATTACAATCTGTTGTAGTTACAGCAAATAGAGCGGCTGCACTCAGGACAGAAAGTCCAATTGCAATTTCTAGGTTATCCCCAAAGTTAATTGACGAATCAAAAGCCAGTATGGTTAATGAATTAATCAATAAAACACCTGGTGTAATTATGCCAAGTTACAACAATGAGCAACATGCAATGGCTATTCGCCAACCGATGGGTACAAGTGCCTATTATTTATATATGGAAGATGGTATACCAATTAGACCATTGGGTGTTTTTAACCACAACGCTCTGTTGGAGATTAATCAATTTGCAATCAGTAGTATTGAAGTAGTAAAAGGACCAGTTTCATCAATCTATGGACCTGAAGCAGTTGGAGGCGCAGTTAACTTTATTATGCAAAGGCCTACATTGGTTCCAACTGCAAAAGTTGGGGTACAATTTGATAACTGGGGATTTCGAAGAGTTCAATTTGGATCAGGTGCCAAAATTAAAAAGTTTGGATTTTACGTTGGTGGTTTAAGTAGCCAACAAACCAATTCTTGGATGGCAGCTTCTGATTATGATAAAACTTCAATAAACGCTAGGCTTGAGTATAACTTCACTGAAAAAACAAGATTGATTGGTAGTTTAATTTATGGAAAGTATTATTCTCAAATGTCAGGAAGCGTTGATAGTACAATGTTTTATAAAAGAAATTATGTAAGCTCCTCTGATTTTACTTATCGTAAATCTGATGCATATCGTTCAAGATTAACACTTGAGCACGATTGGAATTCAAATAGCAAATCATTTATAACTTTTTTTCAACGTAGTAATAAGCATGGTCAAAATCCAACCTATGCTATAAGATGGACTCCTGGTGCAGTTACTGCAAGAGGAGAAATAAATTCTAATGATTTTGAAAGTTATGGAGTAGTAGCTCAGCATAGTCAAAAATTCAATTTCCTTAATGCTAAACTCATTTTAGGAGGGGTTCTTGACATTACTCAAAACGATTATTGGTCTTATAGAATTGATTTAGATGCTAAATTAGATCCAACAAAAAAATTCGTTGAGAGGTATTCTATTTCTATAGAAAGGCCTGAATTGCCAATAGCAAATTATGTCGGCGATATTAATAATTATGCTGGTTATTTACAATATGATTTTGAACCAATAAATAATCTGCGATTCTCTTTGGGTGGAAGATATGACGTAATGGACTTGGATTATATTAATAATATAAATAAAACTAATGGCAATATTACTTATGAAAGATTCACACCTAAAGTTGGCGTCACTTATGATTTAGGTAATGGTCGTGGTATGTATGCCAATTATTCTCAAGGATTTTCACCACCATCTCTAACAGCAATTTTTAGACCAAGGCCAAATACAACACCTGTTCAGTTTTACACAAATTTAAATTCGGCTTATTTTAATAATTATGAGATTGGTGGATGGGCTTCAATAATCAAAAATAAGGTTATGATCGATGTGGCCTTATATCAAATGGACGGCAAAAATGAGCTGCTTAATATTCGTCAAGCAGACAACTCTTTTGATTATCAATCTGCAGGTAAAACACTCCATAGAGGTATAGAATTTGGAATAACTGCTAAGCCCAACGAACAATATTGGTTTAGATTTGGAGGTACAAATGCTTTGCATAGGTTTGAAGATTTTGAAATAAGTAAAAATCCTGCTGATAAATTAAAAAATCTTGGTGGTTTCGAAATGCCAAGTTCTCCAAGATGGAGTTGGAATACTGAATTTACTTATTATCCTAAATGGGTAAAAAACTTACGTACGTCATTAGAATGGCAGTATTTATCTAGTTGGTATCAAAATCAAATTAATACGATAAAATACGAAGGTTATAATTTGATCAATTTCAGAATTGGTTATAAATGGAAGTCAATTGAATTATACTCTAATATATTAAATTTAACTGATGAGCTCTATGCTAATTCTGCTTCTAGAGGTAATAATCCAACTGATCGATCTACTTTTAATCCAGGTGCTCCAAGAGCATATGTATTTGGATTACAGTATAATTTTGTCGGTAAAAAATAATAACTAGAAATATAGAGTTGCATTTTTCATCATTACAAGGTACTCCTAAACAATAGGAGTACCTTATTTTAAATCCCTTTTATGATTAAGAAAAACATATACAAATGGCATAGAATCATTTCAATTGTGATTGCAATTCCTGTGGTTTTATGGGCGGCTAGTGGTTTTATGCATCCTATAATGTCTAGTTTTAGACCCAAGGTGGCCACACAGTTTCTAAGTGCTAAAGCAATAGACAGTAGCTATGAGAAAATAACATTAGAAGAAGCGTTATTAATTTACAAAATTGATTCTTTTAAAAATGTAAGATTAATCCATATAGATACCAATTGGTTCTATCAAGTACAACTAATTGGCAAAGATGAATTAGCTTACTTAAGTGTGAAAAACGGGAAACTTCTTAAAAAAGGGGATTGGATTTATGCCCAATATTTAGCCAGGTATTTTTTAGAAGGTGAAGCAAAAAAAGACAGTTTAAAACAAGATAAAGCTACTGCTCCAATTGTAGAAAATCCAGTTACTGATTGTTGTGACGCTGCCACTGTCTGTGTTTTAAAGCCTAACAAAGGGGCTAAAGTTACAGATGTTCATAAACTAACATCTTTTGATGATGAGTATAAAGATATAAACAGAGTACTTCCTGTTTATAAAGTAGAATTTAAAAGAGAAGATAGCATAAGAGTCTATGTTGAAACCAGTCAAGATCGTTTTGCTTTTGCGGTTGACAATAATAGAGCATTATTTTCTCGAATCTTTGTTATTATTCACACTTGGGAGTGGCTTAGTTTTTTAGGTGTAGGCCGTATCTATATTGAATTAATATTAGTGGGGCTTGCCTTTATAACAAGTATTATGGGATTGTACATCTTCTTTACCACTAAATCCAAAAAAGTAAAAGGAAATGAATTGGTAGCTGCAAGAAGAAATCATCGTTATACATCAGCTTCCATTTCATTATTCACTTTAATGTTTAGTTTTAGTGGGTTTTATCATGCTTTAACAAAATTTGAAGTTGATATAAGAGATCAATATTTTGACAAATCATATTATCAAACTGCAAGTACACATTTAAATATAGATAGCATTATTAAATATACTAATAAACCTGTTACGAATATATCTTTGGTAACTATTGATAGTAGTCAATACTACCAAGTGTCTACAAAGAAAGAATCTGGATTTAAAGGAGGAGATAAAAAACCTAAGGATTTGATGAAAGAGATGAAAGTACCCAAGCCGCAAATCGCTTATGTCAATACATCAAATTATACTTTGTTAAAAAATGGCGATCAAAAGTACGCTCATTATTTAGCCAATACTTTCAGTGGAAATAGCGACAAGGATGTAATAAGTGATTCTGTGATCACTAAGTTTGAAGGGGAATATGGATTTGTAAATAAACGTCTACCAGTATGGAAGGTAGCTTATGCAAAAAACAATAATGAGCGCTATTATGTAGAAACCACAAGTGGTAAATTATCTGTAAAAGTAGACGATACTGATATTTTTGAAGGATTAAGTTTCAGTTTCTTACATAAACACCATTTTATGGATTTTGCAGGTAAGGAGTGGAGAGATTTTAGCACTATGTTCTGGGCAATGGCGCAAATCATGGTAGTTGTGGTTGGCTTTACGTTGTATTTTAAATCAAGAAAAAAGAAATAATTTTTCGATTATACACAAAGGGAACGTTGATTTTAATCATATTAACCTTCCCTATTATTATTTAACTTTATATGTAATGAGAATTATTGCTTTCATTTCTATATTATTTTGCCCTTTTATTATCAATGCTCAGCTCTTTATTGGCCAAATTAAAGATCAAGAAAAATTCGTGCCTATTGATGGAGCGACAATCTTTTCTAATAAATCAACAGCGCTTTCAGATAAGGATGGGTTCTTTAAAATAAGATCGTCTATTGGCGATACGCTGATACTTTGTTCTTTGGGCTATGGAAGTATGTCTTATGTTGTCAAAAGCATAAATGAAATTACTACTATATTAATGACTCCATCGGCAACTTCCTTAAAAGACATTGAGGTAAGCTCTAAATTAGGAATTAAATTATTGAGTAATATTCATAGAGTAGATTTATCCATAAGACCTTTAAATAATTCTCAAGAGGTTTTAAGATTGGTGCCTGGTTTATTTATTGGTCAACATGCAGGTGGAGGTAAGGCCGAACAATTATTTTTAAGAGGATTTGATGTGGATCATGGAACAGATGTTAATGTTTCTGTGGATGGACTTCCTGTAAATATGGTGAGTCACGCACATGGTCAAGGATATGCTGATTTACATTTTGTAATACCTGAAACAATAAAAGAAATTGATTTTGGCAAAGGGACTTATTATGCAGACAAAGGTGATTTTACAACAGCGGGTTATGTGTCGCTTCAAACATTTGACAAACTTCCAAATCATTTGATTAAATTGGAAGGCGGCATGTTTAACACCCTTAGAACAGTTGGATTATTTAATTTATTGCCACAAAAACAATCCGAGAGTGCATATGTTGGTCTTGAGGCTTATCATACTGATGGCCCATTTGATTCCCCACAGAAATTTAAACGATATAATTTTATAAGTAAGTATCAGGTACAGAAAGGTAAAACGCTTTTCACAACTCAAATTTCAAAATTTTGGAGTAAATGGAATGCTTCAGGACAAATACCTGAAAGAGCTATTGAAGATGGGTCTATTGGCTGGTTTGGTGCTATTGATAATAATGAAGGCGGACAAACTTCAAAAACTAATTTGAGTGTTAAAGTAAGTTCAATATTACCTAATGATGCGACATTAGAAAATCAATTTTACTTTACAAAGTGCAATTTTGAGTTGTATAGTAATTTTACATTTTACAAGTTCGACCCAATTAATGGGGATCAAATAAGACAAAAGGAAGCAAGGAATATTATTGGATATAACGGATACTATATCAAAGATGAATATTTTAGTAATGGGGCTTCTTTGCAGTTAAAAATAGGAGGAAGCGTAAGATATGATGATATCAACCATTTAGAATTATCAAGGACTTTGAATAGAGATATTGTTACTGCTCCTTTATCTAATGGCATAGGTAATGAGTTAGATATTGCCACTTATATAAGTCAAACTTATAAAATTAATCGTTGGACTTTAAATGCTGCGCTAAGATTGGAGGATTTGGTTTTTGGATACAATGATCTGTTAAATAAGATACCTTATAAATCTTTAAGCAAAGGGATTTTGAGTCCGAAATTAAATATGCAATATCAATTAAATAATACGTCCTCTTTGTATCTAAAAATTGGAAAAGGGTTTCATAGCAATGATATTCGTGTAGTGGTTCCTGAAAATGGAAGAGAAATTTTGCCAGTTGCTTGGGGGGCTGATTTTGGGGTTGTAACCAAGCCAATTGATAACTTAGTAATCAATGCAGCATTATGGGCATTAAAACTAGATCAAGAATTTATTTATGTTGGTGACGAGTCTGTGGTTGAAACAGGAGGAAGAACTTTTAGAAGAGGATTTGAATTGTCAATGAGGTATGAGATAGTGAGAAATTTTTTTACAGATGTTGATGCAAACTATACCATTGGCCGCTCAATTGATAATCCTGTTGGATTTCAGTATTTACCATTAGCTCCCGTCTTTAGTAGTACAGGAGGGTTAAATTACAATGGCAATAAAATTAAATGGGGTTTCAGATATAGAATTTTAGGAGATAGGCCTGCTAATGAGGATAACTCTGTCAAGGCATATGGTTATAATGTTTTTGATGCTAACATTAACTATAAGCTTACACATAAAACAAGTGTTGGATTAACAGTAGAAAATATCTTTAATGTTAAATGGAAAGAGACTCAATTTTTAACCGAAAGCAAATTAAAAAATGAAATTGCTACTGTCGAAGAAATTCATTTTACTCCTGGAACTCCATTTTTTATCAAGGCAAGATGGGTATTTGAATTTTAAACTCTGTCTGAGGAAACCACCCCCTGAATTCGGTTTTATCAAAATGCAACTAAATACAATTCAACGCCTTCATTTTCTTAAAAAATCTTCATAACGCTGAGGTCTTTTTGTACCTGAATATTGATCTCAAGCTTAGCAAGGGTTTCGGAGGCAAATGAGAAAGGCTACCTCGTTGGAAGTAGCCTTGATTCTCGTTTCGTAGCCTCCATAGGAATGAGTTTGGAGGTATTTGTTAGGGATGTTAGGGCAATTTTGGATGCCAAAATCAAGAACTTCTAAGCCTGTAATAATAGTGTTTGATGTCAGTATTTAACTAAATTTTTGCCAAATTATGGAGATATCTGTGGTAATTTCATAAATATATAAGTCTCCCAAGCAAAGTATAATATAAAATATCTTATTTTACTTTTATGGCTTAAAGTAAAATATAAATAATTTTATGTTACTTTGCTAAAACTACATTATCATGATTCAGCTTGAAAAATATGTTTCAGGAAAAAATGAGAAGGACCCTACGGGTTATTCATACTTTATGCCTTCATTAATAAATCAGCAATGGAAATGGGAGGAACAAAGTATTAACACTTTATTAGAGAAGGCTGCAATTAAGCTTGGCGAATTAAATTCATATTCAAAACTAGTTCCTAATATTGATTTATTTATACAGCTTCACGTAACAAAAGAAGCAGTTGTTTCAAGTCGGATTGAAGGAACTAAAACACAAATTGAAGAGGCTTTGATGGATGAAAATGAAATTTCACCTGAAGGAAAAGATGATTGGCAAGAAGTAAATAATTATATCAAAGCACTCAATCAGGCAATCACTGAATTAGAAACGCTCCCCATTTCATCAAGATTAATTAAGAAAACCCACCAAATATTATTGGATAATGCTCGTGGAGAAAATAAACAACCGGGTGAATACAGAAGAAGTCAAAATTGGATAGGAGGTAATACCTTAGCTGATGCAGTTTTTATTCCTCCCCATCAAAAAAATGTTGATGAACTTATGGGAGACTTGGAAAAATTCCTACATAATGAAGACATAA
>CAIQHU010000092.1 GCA_903871735.1 uncultured beta proteobacterium
AAAAAGTCATGATCCAAAGAAATCTTCGCTTGCACGAGATTGAGGATATTGTTACGCAGGAGTCGTTAAACGAGCCAGATGTGGGAAATATTCCCATGCATCAAGAGTTAGCGATTTTATGGTTGGGGGCGCAGAGTCTATTTAAGAGTCGCCAAGAAACGCGCGTGAAAAATGGCCAACGTCCAGAAGTGATTGGTCCACCAGATCCAAATAGCTTACCAAGAGACTTTCATTTTACGATTACTGATGAAAAGCATTTATCGATACCCGCAGATGTTTTATTCAAGCATCCACTCGATGACAGTCATTGGCAAGTTAGTATTTCTTCACGACAGCGCGGCTCAGTGACGGATTTGATTGTGGCGGAATGGATGATTTTTAGTAATCAGACCTGGGGCGGTTTGCTAGCGAACCATGAGTTACCAGCTATTTTTCGGGCGCAGCAAGGCTGGGGTCCGCAACGCACTAGAATGCAAACAACGCCATGTCGTCATGAAGGCTTAGGCATAGAAAATTATGCTTGGTGTACTTCACCGCTAAGACGGTACTCTGATTTAGTCAATCAATGGCAATTGATTGCATATCTTGAAAAGGGTGTTATGGCTAAATTAGCTGCACCATTTGTCTCCAAAGACGTCAAGATTATGGGTATCTGCGCTGACTTTGATGCGACTTATACAGCGTACAACATGTATCAACAAATTGCCGAAAAATACTGGTGTTTAAAGTGGCTATTACAACAAGGATTGCCTTGGACTGGCCGGACGCGTCTTTTAAAAGACGCTGTGGTGCGTGTCGAAGCAATCCCACTGCGTTTAACGGTGCCTGAACTGATGTCGACTCCTCGTGGAGCGACCGTTCTAGTCGAAATTACGCAGATTGATTTACTCAGTCTGAATGCCAGTGTTCGGGTAGTTGAGGTTTTAGGAGACTTGAATCAAGTCAAAGAGCAAGATTTTGAGGAAGAGTTACTCATCGTAAGCCCCCAAGAGATTCTGCCAACTGAATTAGTCGATGTGAGTCAATTAACGACTAATTTAGTAGAAATTGAAAGTAGCCCAGAGTATCAAAGTCCCAATTTATCGCAGTCTTTCAGTTTGAATGAGGTGGTGGAGTTCAATCAAGACGATGCAAGCATTAAAAAATCTTAACCTGACTCATTGGCAGGCTATTTGGTCGATAAATTGGGGAGTAATACCCAGTAAATATCGCCAATCAATTTTTATTGCTTTGGGAGTTTCGCTATTAATACACCTATTATTGCTTGGGGTGAGTCCAACGACTGAAAATCCTCCGGCCAAGCACTTAAAGGCGCCGCTATCAGTCGTTCTTGTTAATAGTCAAAGTGCTCTAGCTCCCTTAAATCCCAAGCGTTTAGCCCAGCTAGATTTAAATGGGGGTGGGCTTGCTAATGAGCCTGTTACAGCCACAGCCTTAGAAGCGATTAGTCCTGTTACGGCGCAACAATTAAAGCAACTCCAACAAGAGCAAACAAAATTACTGGCTCTGCATAAAGAGGGCTTGGCTACCTCTTCACAAACTGCGTTGAGAAAAAAACAAGAGGAGCAAGAAGTCACCGATCCTCTTGAAGCGGAATTAAGTAAGCGTCTTTTGAGAGAGAGTCAAATTCCACGAAAAGCAATTTGGACATCGACGAGTGCTAAGTCGGTAGTCTATGCGCAGTACTATGATGCAATGAAGCGCAAGGTTGAGCAATACGGTACACAGTTTTTTCCTAGATCAGCTGCCGGCCCCTTATATGGTAGTTTAGTTTTACTAGTGAGCGTCAATCAGCAAGGGAAAATCCTGCATAAACCAACGATTGAGCGCTCTTCTGGAGTCGCCGAATTAGATCGGCAAGCAATTGCGATTGTGAATGCAGCAGCTCCTTTCGGACGTTTTCCAGAGGCCATGCAAAGTAAATTAGACGTCATTGATTGGATCGCTACCTTTGATTTTATTCAGGGTCAAAATAAATCCCAATTAGAATTAAGAATGCACAAAACAACCAAGCCATGAACCACTTTCATTTAAATCCACGAGATTATCCTGGGCAAGATGTCTATGGTGTGCTTGGTAACCCAGTTGCGCATAGCTTATCACCCAAAATTCATGCAATGTTTGCTCAGCAAACGAACCAAAATATTCACTATGGCAAATTGTCATGTGACTTCAGTGACTTTCAAAGTACCGTGGAGACTTTTTTTAGCAGTGGTGGAAGGGGTTTAAATATTACGATCCCCTTTAAGTCAGAAGCGTATGTATTATGTGAGCATTTAACTCCAAGGGCAAAAGCTGCGGGTGTAATTAATATTTTATGGCAAGAAGAGGGACATTATTGGGGGGATAACTCGGATGGATTTGGTTTAGTCAGAGATTTGCTGAATTCAGGTGTGCAGCTCGAAGGAAGTGAAATACTGGTTCTAGGTGCGGGTGGTGCGGTCCAAGGCGTCATACTTCCTTTACTAGAACGATTACCAACAAGAATTTATATCGCAAACCGATCATTAGATCGGGCTCAAGTCCTATTGGAGCGTTTTACAGATCAAGCAAAAAATTATCAAGTTCAATTACAAGTGATTTCGTTAGAGGATCTTGAGCAACTCAAGACTCCTATAGATATAGTGATTAACGGTACCTCAACTGGCTTATCAAACACATCAGTGATTACAGATGAAATTGCCCAAAAATTGACTTTACTAAATAGTACAAAACCACAATTTGCTTACGATATGGTTTATGGTAAACAGACCACTTTTTTAAAGCAATTTACTCAATTGGGTTTTCAAACTCAAGATGGCTTGGGGATGCTCGTTGAGCAAGCGGCAGTATCCTTTGAATTGTGGCGGGCTTTACCAGCAAGTAGCTTAGATACCCAGTTGGTAAAGACCGCGTTACGGACTTAGTTCACGCTTAGTTAACTGACACGTTCTCGAACTTGCTTCTGCGCTAAGCAAAAGGGTTCTGCCCTCAGTCCATCCAGCCTTTACGCTTGAAGTAGACGAGTGGAAATATGGTGGAAATAATCATCATGACAATGGCGATGGGGTAGCCAATCATCGACTTTAATTCCGGCATAAATTCAAAATTCATACCCCAAATACTTGCTAAGAGAGTAGGTGGCATGAGGCCAACTGACACCACCGCAAAAATTTTGATAATTTTATTTTGATTGATATTAATAAAACCGACTGTCGCATCCATTAAAAAGTTTATCTTATCAAACAGAAAAGCTGTATGGTTTTCTAGTGAATCGATATCCCTCAAAATGAGTCTGGCTTCTTCTTGCTGAGTATCTGAGAGTAATTTACTGCGCATGAGATAGGAAAGCGCTCGCCTAGTATCCATGACATTTCGTCGAATACGACCGTTAACGTCTTCTTCTTTGGCAATAGTTTCTAAAACTTCAGCAGCAATTTGATCGGTGACTGTATTGGAGAGAACGCGCTTACCCGCTTCCTCAAGATTTTCATAGACTTCTTCTAGGGAGTCGGCAGAATATTCCGCATCCGTTGAATACAAATCAAGTAAGACATCTTTAGCGTCATTAACTGAACCAGGACGTAAGCGAGCGCGCATTCTGACTAGTCTAAAGACGGGGAGATCCTCATCATGGATTGAGAAAAGCGTATTATTTGCCAGAATAAAAGCTACACGGACGTTGCGAGAGACATCATCTTCATCGAGTAAAAAGTCTGTTCGAATATGTAAGTAGCCGTCTTCCCCCTCAAAATAACGCGCAGAAGCCTCGAGGTCGCCTAATTCCTCGAGTTCTGGGAGAGAAACTCCAAAGGCATCTTTAATCCAACCCAGTTCTTCTTCATCGGGTTCAATTGCGTCTATCCAAATTGGGTTATGGTAGTTTTGTAATTCACTACGGTCTTCTACTTGCTCTTGAGCCAACCGACCGTTTTGCAGGGTGAATAAATTAATCATAATGAATGCCCAAAAAGTAACTTCTTAACTAGAATCTATAGAGAGTTTATATTAATGAAATGAAACAGGACTGAATTTATGAAAACAGCGAATAAATCCCCTCAGCATAGTAGTGCTTCTAGCTTCATAGAAAAGTACCAAGCAGCCCTTGTTTCTCAGGATACGATGTTATGTATTGGGCTAGACCCAGATCCCAGCAGATTTCCGCCGTCCCTGACCGGACATGGGGGAGCGATCTATGCATTTTGCCGAGCGATTGTTGATGCAACGGCTGATTTAGTATGCGCTTTTAAGCCACAGATTGCATACTTTGCTTCAGCGCATGCAGAGACTCAACTAGAGAATTTAATTAGCTATATTCATGAGCAGTATCCCCATATCCCGGTTATTTTGGATGCTAAGCGAGGGGATATTGGTTCGACTGCCACACATTACGCCATGGAGGCATTTGAGCGCTATCAGGCTGATGCAATTACGGTCAATCCCTATATGGGTTTTGATTCCATTGAACCTTATCTAGCTTATGCGGATAAGGGTGTCTTTGTGTTGTGCCGAACATCTAATCCAGGCGGGTCAGATATTCAATTTCTAGAGGTGCAAGATGAGAAGACCCAGAAATTCATACCTTTATATGCAAAAGTAGCTCAAATGGCTTCGCAACAATGGAACGCAAATGGACAAATTGGTTTAGTCGTTGGGGCAACATTTCCTGAGGAAATTAGCCGCGTGCGGACGATCGTTGGGAAGATGCCTTTACTTATTCCAGGAATCGGCGCTCAAGGAGGGGACATACTTGCGACCGTCCAGGCGGGCAAAGGAGAAAACTTGT
>CAIQHU010000093.1 GCA_903871735.1 uncultured beta proteobacterium
CCCTGCCAATAAATCATTTAAATATTGGGCCGCACCCTTATAAGGCACATGATTTAATACAATCCCAGCGTGATATGTAAAGCGCTCCATACCTAAGTGGCCAATCGTGCCAATACCTGGCGAACCATAATTAATCTTCCCGGGGTTCGCTTTCGCATAAGCAATAAACTCTTTAACGTTTCTTGCTGGCACTGAGGGGTGCACCGCAATACAACTGGCACTTCTCGCAATGAGCATGATAGGCTCTAAGTCTGTCAATGTGTTGTATGGCATTTGACCTCGGATGGCCGGCGCAACTACCAACGGACCAGGATTACCAGCCAATAAAGTGTATCCGTCAGGCACACTTTTAACTGCCTTATCCGTCGCCGGGACTCCACCCCCACCACCTTGGTTCTCAACAATAAAAGCTTGCCCCAATGCTTGACTTAGCTGCTCAGCAGCCCAACGCCCCTGCACATCCGTTGGACCACCCGGAGCAAAGGGAACAATGATTTTAACTGTCTTGTTGGGATAGTTTTGGGGAGTAGTTTGTCCCCAAACTACTTGCGCATTAAGCACACATCCCAAACTGATCACTAAGCTTATGACATATTTAAAATAGGGCATTATTTCCTTTCAAGAACTCAGTTAACTTTTTGGAATCACTGGCAATAAAATATACGATTCATATTTTCCACCAGCATAAATCGTATTTGTACCCGTGTTGTAATCAGCGTGATAGTGCATATAAGAAGCACTTCCAACACCGTCACGCGGCTGCACATCTAAGCGCATCCGGTGCCCTTTTTTAAATACCATCGATGTTGGCCAAATTTCAACATCAACCTGCACAATCTCGCCAGGCGTTAACCATAATCGGCGTTGATGCAGATGATATGGTCGATAAGGTAAAGTTTTTTCTTGATCTAGCTCTCGGTGTGAAACGCGCAACCAGCCCTTTGCAACTGGCACCGGCGAGCCTTGCTGACCAGTCTCCATGATCTCTTGACCTGCTTCATCAAAGTGACGCATCGTAATAAATAAATCCATATCCTCAGATGAACTCGAAACCCAGAAGGTTGCGCTGAGTGGGCCAGTAATTTCCATATCTTCAGTCATGGCCGGAGTAAAGAGTGCAATACCCATATCCGGTTTAATACCTCCACCCATTACCTGCGCAGAAGCTGCGGAGCTTGATCCCATAGAACCTGAACCAGTAGCAGCGTAGGTACAAGAGCTCTCTTTGCTTGGGTTTTTATCCACTAGACTACCTTGGTATGGGCCTGCTCCAGTAGCGCTGGCTATATCAAAATACATCTTCGTCCACTGCGTTCTAGCCAATGGCCATTCTTGCTCTGCACGCCATTCAATCTGATCCGCACCGTGGCGAATAGCTAATTTGACTGGTGGCTCATCCATGATGCCGTTTTGCTTACCCTTTAACCAGTAATCTAAAAAGCGTATTTGGTCACGACGGCCATCAGCCGTGTAAAAAGGATGGACGTGGCTACCATTTTGAATACGTAATTTTTTGTTAGGGTTTTTCGAAAGCATGAACGACTCCGTATTACCCCGTAAATGCAATCCCATACCGGTCCAATTGCCAACAGAATAAAAAGGCACTGTAATCTGATCCCAATCCGCCTGGGACTTACTTAAGGCACCACTATCTAAATTATTACTCAACCAAAAATGCAGGGTGTTTCTCTCCCAGGCATTGGTCACTGTCTGACTAGCCCGCCCGACTTGATGATGTAACATGTGGGCAGTAAACCAATTCGTCATAAATAAGCAGGTGATCCCACCATGAAATAATGCATCCCGGTAAATATCAGCAAATCCCTCCCAAGGAATAATTGCTTTTAATGAAGGTGGTTGCAGGTTAGCAACAAACCACTGATTAATCGCGTAATAAGAAATCCCTAATAAACCAATATTTCCATTACACCAAGGTTGCTTGGCCGCCCATTCGATTGCATCATAAAAGTCTACTGCTTCCGATGCCGACCATGGCTCAAATTGACCTTGGGATTTACCCGAGCCACGTGCATCTACGCGAACGGAGACATAACCCTCGGGCACCCAAATCTCTGGATTGACTGTCTCCCAGTTCATGTACTCATTACCCTTTTCTTCCAGAGTCGGTGGGGTAGTCCATAATTTATCTTTTTGATAGGGTCCAAAATTTAAAATGGCTGGATATTTACCATCATCCAAAGGCCTAAATATATCGGCCTTTAAATTAGCGCCGTCACGCATTGCAACATCAACATTCTTATCTAAAATAAAAAGTTCTTTTTTTTCTGAAGTGGTCGTCGTACTCATTTTAAATTCTCTCGTTATTAATATTTGTTAGTCGTATTCAAGCAGCAATGATTTTTAAACAGTTGTTATCAATCAAATTCATTAATTTGGAATTACTGGTAACAATAAGTATGGGCGCATTTCTTTCGAAAAATGTAGGGTATTTTTTCCACCAAAAATTTCTATCGATCGGTCCTTTGTGGCACGATGCCAAAAAGGTCCTACTCCCTTCATCTGGTAAGGTGCGTGCGCCACCCCAGCATCTGTTCCGTCGTATTCATAGTCCTTACCACGAATATTCAGACCCAAACGATAACCCTTTGGAATCACAATACTCGTTGGCCAAATTTCGATATCCAGTTCAACCGGTTGGCCAGGTATGAGAGGCATTTTCTCATCATGGGTATGCCATGGACGATAAGGTTTAGTCTGCGCTAAATCTAACTTACGGTGCGAAGCTCTTAACCAGCCTAGACCAATAGGTGTTCGTGGATCGTTAGAGCCTATAAAGGCGATCTCTTTATTTTGGGGATCATAGAGTCGTAATGCTAAAAACAAATCAGCATCATTCGTGTCTGAAGAAACCCATAATTTAGCAGCAACTGGACCAGTAATTTCTACATCTTGATCACGCACTGGCGTTAAAAATGTTAAGCCATCGGACTGTGTTTCATAAGACATCGTCGTTTCGGA
>CAIQHU010000094.1 GCA_903871735.1 uncultured beta proteobacterium
AATTGTGATTATGATTTAAGTAGAAGTTCAAGGTCGTATGTTGATCGAGCATACTTCTTTTATGAAAATATAGAGGAAAAATTTTATCTATCACTATGAGGAAATTAATAATGTATGCAAATATAGGTAATATTGATCGAGTGGTTAGATTAATACTAGGTATTGGTTTAATCATCTTGGTAGTAACAAATATGATTGGGGTTTGGGGTTGGCTAGGTATCATAATGATACTAACAGCATTAATTAAAACTTGCCCTGCATATACAATTTTAGGGATTAATACATGCACTAAATCTCACCATGAATTTTAAGGGAGATTAAATATGAAAATAGTGTACCCTGTTATTATGAATGATTCGGCCTCCTCATAATCATTCGAGATACTATCTGTATTATATGAATTAATTATTAGTTTAGACTAGTTTGGCCGAGTTAATTGTGATTTAGTTCCTCCAAACTTAAATAATGCTCCTCTCAGCATGTGGGAAATTTTCTTTTAATCAGGGTGAGACAGGAGTTTGTTGTTCGGGAGTGTTACTCTGAAAGCTCTTCAAAATATGTTTTCAACTATGTTAATTAAGAATTCTCATGCGCCATCTCTTGAGTAAAAGAGCATTGCTTAAAACAAAGAAGCTTGAGAGTGCCATCGCACTTCCTGCGAACATTGGCGAGAGATAGCCAAGCGCTGCCAGTGGAATGCCGCCTATATTGAATATAAAAGCCCAAAATAAATTCTGACGAATTTTATTCCAGGTCCTTTTAGAAATATCAATTGCGTTGGGAACAAGACTAAGATCACCTCGCATTAATATGATTTCCGCAGATTGAATAGCCACATCCGTACCTGTTGACATTGCCATTCCGACATCCGCCTTAGCTAAAGCTGGAGCATCATTAATTCCATCACCAATCATCGCAACCCATTGACGATCGTTATTAACGGCAGAAGATTTGAGTTTTTCAATAATCTCAGCTTTATCTCCAGGCATTACCTGGGCAAATACTTCATCAATGCCAATTATTTTTCCGACTCGATTAGCTGAGAATGTATTATCACCAGAAATCATTGCTGTCCGAATGCCTAATTGATGCAAAGCATCAATTGCCTGCTTGGCATTGGTTTTTATCTCATCTCCGAAAACAAATCCCGCAATGGGAGAAGAACCGATAGTTTGGGTTCTCAATATGGATACGGTGTGTCCTGCAAGCAAGGCCGATGTAACTTGACTCTCAATATATTTGTACTGGGGATCGTCTTTGAGAGAGGCTATGCTTTGAAGGCATAATTGCTCCTTTGCCCAAGGGCCGCTTATAGGTTTACCTTCAATTCCTATGCCTACAAGGGCCTTATTATCTAAAGCGACAATTGGTAATATTTTTTTTTCGTTTGAGAAGTCTAGGATTGCTTTGGCCAGGGGGTGTTCACTACCTAGCAAAAGTCCTGAAGTTGCAGCAAGAATATCTTGCATAGTGCCACTTTGATTTGCGAGTGGAATGACATCTAAGAGTCGAGGACGTCCGATTGTCAGAGTGCCTGTCTTGTCAAATGCAACGACATTAATGCGGTGGGCAATTTCTAATACTTGGGGGTCTTTAATCAATATTCCAAAGCGAGCCGCAACTCCAGTACCAGCCATAATAGCAGCTGGAGTAGCTAAGCCTAATGCGCAAGGACAGGCTATTACTAAAACAGATACTGCCCTTAAAATTGCTAGTGATACAGAGTCCAAATAAAGCCAGTTTGCCAATCCAGTCAAGATAGCAATCGCGATGACGCTAGGTACAAAAATGGCACTGACTCGATCAATAAGTTGTTGAATAGGGGCTTTTTGAGTCTGAGCTTCTTCTACTAAAGAAATAATTTGAGATAAAACACTTTCAATACCAATTGCTTGAGCCTGGATAATGAGAGAGCCTTCACCATTCATTGAACCGCCAATCACTTGTTGATTGACATACTTTCTAACTGGTTCACTTTCGCCCGTCAACAAGGATTCATCCACATGGCTTTGCCCTGATAAGATCAGGCCATCAACAGGTATCCTTTCCCCAGGTAAAACAATGATTCGATCATGTGGAAGTACTTGATTTAGGGGTAAAACACGATACTCATTTAAGTTAAGAGCTTCATTTTTAACAGATGCATCCAAGACTTTGGCATTTTCTGGCCAGAGTTTGTGCAAGGAGCGAATTGCTTCACTAGTCTGCCTCTTAGCTCTAGCTTCTAGCCATTTGCCAAGTAGAACCATACTAATAATAACTGAAGAACCCTCAAAGTAAAAACTATAATCGTCATAGGATGGCGTTAGTATTTGATACAAACTAAGGCCATAGGCTGAACTTGTACCTATTGCAATAAGCAAATCCATATTACCAACACCGGCTATTAAAGACTTTAACCCTGAAATATAAAAGCGCCAACCCAAAATAAATTGGATGGGAGTGGCTAAAGCGAGTTGCCAATATGGACTTAATGACCAGTGAATTTCAAAAGGCATGAGGACCATTGGCGTAACTAGTGGAATAGCTAATATAAAACTAATAATCACGTTAGTTAAGCCATTCATGCCCCAAGAGAAATGGGTAGGATGTCGGGAACTTTTTCCTAAAGGGAGACTTAGATGAGCCTCATATCCTGTTTTATAGATGACCTTAATGATTTCTTCAATAGTATTAGTTGAATCATGTTTTAAGCGAATCCGAGCTTGTTCAGTGGCTAAATTAACACTAATGGCCTCTACGCCACGAATATTCAGTACATTCTTTTCTATTCGACCTACGCAGGAGGCACAAGTCATGCCATTAATATCCAGAGTATAAAAATTAGAACTTAAAAGGGTATTGGTATTCATAGAAGAGTAATATAGGGCTATAGCTTTTTAATTACAACTGTTATCTAAATTGCAAAAGAGGAAGTGAGATGTTAATTTTTACGGTATCGGGTATGACATGTGTGGGATGCATCAATGCTGTAACACGCGCAATTCAGTCTCATGATTCTCAAGCAGAAGTAAACGTAGACTTAGTTACTCAACATATTGAACTTAAGACAAGTTTATCTCTAGAGCAGGCTCGTGATTTAATTAAAGATGCAGGTTTCCCAGTATTGAGTTAAGTACTTGTTGGTATTACTAGATGGAGTCCGAGGTCAATAAACACAATTAGGGGGAGGATTGGGTTGTGGTAGAAGGCTGCCTTTAAATAAATATTTATATATCTATTTAACGAGCAATACAGGTTGCTTTGCTGAGCCACTAATGCGCTGTGCTACCGAACCAATAAGGATATCAAAAAAGCCGCTTCGCCCTTTTGTACCCATTACAATTAAATCAACTTTATCTTTATTTGCCAGAGTCATGATCTCCTCGGCAATATGACCACGTCTGATGGCCATATTATGTTTAACACGAGCGACATCCAAAACTTTTTGTGCACCTTTTAACTCTTTTTCACTTAGTTCTCGTAAGTAATCATCAACAACACTTTTAGCCACGAACTGTTTGACATGACCAAGTCCCGCATCATCATGAACATTGACTAATGTTACAACAGTTGGGCTACGAGAATTTTTTGCCATCTTGGCAACATACTTTGCGGCATTGAGAGATGATTTTGAACCATCAATTGCTAGAAGTATTTTCATGATCTGAGCTCTTTATTATAGAAATTAAAGTTAATACAACTATTACATTCTAGGATTATTAGTTGATATAAGCAAAGCTTTAAATTATGTTTATTTAGTACTTGAGTACTTTTTTGATCTGAATCAAAAACTAACACGTTATTATTTTTATAATAAGAATTAGTGTTGTATTGATGGCATACTTAGCAACTAAGTAAGCGAGGCAAAGCAATATGTTTAAAAAGTCATTCTTGTATCTAGTTTTATTTAATATGGTGGAGACAGTTTTTTCTGCGACTCCCCAAGAATTATTAAAAGGTTATGAGACCCACTCTAGTAAGGGATCCCCAGTTCAAGGAGAGCAATTCTTTAATACTAAACATGGTAAAGAGTGGAGTTGCGCCTCTTGTCATGAAAATCCTCCTAATCATGATACTAAACATATTATCACTGGTAAGCTGATCAAGCCTTTAGCACCATCGGCTAATCCTACTCGATTTACTGATAATATTAAAGTTGAAAAATGGTACAAGCGTAACTGTAATGATGTACTTGGACGGGAATGTTCTACCCAAGAAAAGGCCGATTTACTTTCTTGGTTAATCACAATTAAATGAAGTTTATATGAAAAAATTCTTCTTTCTTTTTTTATTATTTTTGATGGCAAAACCAATTTCTGCTTCAAAGATGTCAATGCCGTCAGATATGCCAAAGTTATATGAGACTGAATGCGCTAGTTGCCATATGGCTTTTCCACCTGGATTACTTAATGAAAAAAGTTGGTTAAATTTGATGAGTGAACTTAGCAAGCATTTTGATACAGATGCTAGCCTGGATAAAAAAGACAACACGCAAATTACTAATTGGTTAAAGAAGAATTCCGCAACAAGAAAAAAATATAGAGAGCTAGCACCAGATAATCGCATCACAAAAACTTCTTGGTTTATACGTAAGCATGATGAAGTGAAAATTGAAGTATGGAAAAGATCTGGGGTAAAGAGCCCATCAAATTGCATGGCTTGCCATGAAGACGCTTCCGGAGGAATCTTTAATGAAGATAAAATCCGGATACCAGAAAAATGAATACTACTGATCAAAAAAAATTAGTTCTAGTTTGGGACTTTCCTATTAGAGTTTTTCATTGGCTTTTAGTAGTTTCATTTACAGGTGCTTGGATAACTTCAGAAAGTGAAGCTCAGCAAATGATTCACTATGCTTTTGGATACTCCGCCATCACTCTTGTCGCATTTAGGTTACTCTGGGGCGTAGTTGGCACTCGATATGCTCGCTTTACTCAATTCATTAAAAAACCAGCTGAAACGCTGAACTATATTAAGTTGCTAATAGCTGGAAATAAGCATATTGGACTGGGACATAATCCAGCAGGTGCCATCGTAATGATATCTTTACTGGGATTAATTATTCTTATTGGTTTAACAGGCTATTTGATTGTTAAAGAATTTCTAGGTGATGTAATGAGTGAAGCGCATGAAGTTCTTGCCAATCTAACGTTAATATTAATTGGAATTCATGTGACTGGCGCAATCATAATGAGTTTTTTACAAAAACAAAATTTAATAAAGTCTATGGTTACAGGAAAGAAACAAGGATTTCCAGATCAAGCGATTAAGTATCCAATGAATTTGGCGGGTCTACTTTTAGGAATTGGATGGGCATATTTCTTTTACCAAGTAATTAGTGGCGCATTGCCAACGTTAATTCAATAATTTATTTTAAAAATTTCAAAATGACTATGAAGATTAAAATCACCCTTTATTTGATTCTAACCCTAATTTTTAATAAAGGTATTTTTGCCAATCCGAAGATTGACAGTGGTGCGCATATCTATAAAGAGGTTTGTGCCGTCTGCCATGCCTCCGGAGTTGCAAATGCTCCAAAGCTAGGGGATCATAATTCTTGGAAAAAATTAATAAGTGAGGGGCAAGTAATTATTACAGCCCATGGCTATGTTGGAGTAAGAGCCATGCCTTCAAGGGGAGGTAAGCAAGACTTAACTGTTGATCAGTTTGCTGAGGCGCTAATTTATATGGTAAATAAATCAGGTGGAAATTGGGTATCACCAAATAAATCGATGCTTGATGATATTAACAAAGAAATTATTAATCGTAAAAAATCCAAATAAGATAAAGTAGCATAAATCTGATCGGACTGAAGCACTATAAAACTAAGTATTTGCCTAATGGTGTAATCCTACAAGTCAATAGCTGCTAGGATTATGGATCCAATAACTGATTGTCTTAATTACGAATATTCATTACAGCTAAATACATTTTAGACCAGTTTTGATGCGTTGAATTTATTTAGATTAACTTAAAAATTTAAGTCATCCTCTTAAAAAGAGTCATACCGTATTCAAAATCATTTCAAAGATTGATATATATCAATAATAATTAATTTTCATCTTGTATCGTAGACATATTCTATGGAGGATTGGAGTTGCCCCTATAAAACCGGTCATAGTGCCTTTGCTACTTCCCGAATAAATTCTCTGGGTGATTTCAGTCTTAATCCCTTGTGGGGATGATTGTTATTGTAGTCATTAAACCAACCGTTGAGCTGCGCCAT
>CAIQHU010000095.1 GCA_903871735.1 uncultured beta proteobacterium
CGGCCCAAAGGATACTGGTTGGTGTGAGTTTCCCCATTCTCTGGACTATGCCTTCACCATATGCCAACTACTAGCACTTAGGCGGAGCTATATATGAATCGCTACTAGTACTGTAGACACTTTTTAGCCTAATATTTAGTCTATTAGGAGGTGTTTATGAGTACAGGTAATCGTTTTACAGAAGAGTTTAAATTGGAGGCAGTTAAACAAGTAGTTGAGAGAGGTTTTGGGTTTGCAGATGTTTCCAAACGTTTAGGAGTTTCCTCTCATAGCTTGTATGCGTGTATTACTAAATATGGCCTACCAGCAGAGCAGCGTTTGGCACAAGATGATCTAGTGGCTAAAGTAAAAAGACTGGAGGCAGAGCTCAGGCGAGTAACCGAAGAGCGTGACATCCTAAAAAAGGCCGCCGCGTACTTTGCCAAGGAGTCCGGTTAAAGTACGCGTTTATTAAGGAACATCAGCATGAGCATGTGATTCGGACGATGTGCCACGTTCTGCGCGTCAATCGAAGTGGTTATTACGCTTGGCTTACCAGTGGCAAGATTTATGGTTATCGTAAGATTCATGATGACCTACAAGATCTTGGCTTGCCTTGCGGCGAGCAACGCGTCTATCGCTTGATGAAGGCGCAAGGCTTACGCTCGCAAACAGGTTACAAGCGTAAACCAAGTCATCAAGCGGGTAAGCCTCACGTTGTTGCGCCAAATCATTTAGCGCAACAGTTTGATGTGTTTAAGCCTAATGAGACCTGGGTAACCGATATTACCCACATCCGGCCCCATGAAGGTTAGTTATATTTGGCGGTGGTTCTCGACTTGTTTTCTCGCCAGATTGTAGGCTGGTCGATGCAAAGCCGTATGGATAAGGAGTTGGTTGTATCTGCATTGCTGATGGCTTTATGGAAAAAAAACCAAAGCAAACAATCATGATCCACTCGGATCAGGGTAGCCAGTTCTCGAGTTACGAATGGCAAACATTCCTCAAAGAGCACAACTTCAAGCAAAGTATGAGTCGACGAGGAAACTGTCATGACAACTTGGTCGTTGAAAGTTTTTTTCAACTTTTAAAGCGGGAGAGAGTCAAGCGAAAAATCTATGTCACACGAGCACAAGCAAGGGAAGATGTCTTTGATTACATCGAAATGTTTTATAACCCGGTAAGGCGCCATGGTTACAACAATGGCCTTTTTCCAGTATTATTTGAAAAGCAGTACCAAGCGAGGTTGGGAAATGTCTAGTTTATTAGTAGCGATTCAAGCTATTCTTCAAATGGATCAAACAACATCTACGTATCAAGAACTTTTATGGTACCTCCGAGAACGCCGTCAAGTCGCAAATCTGGATTTCGATTAGCGTTTATGTTCTAGTAGCGATCGTAAAAAAACGACTCAACTTAAAGGCCAGTCTCTATTAACTATTACAGATCTTGAGCTTAACTATGTTTGAAAGAATCCCATTAGATCAACTACTTAACGGTATCGCCACTGATCAATTTCAGTCCGACTCCGCTAAACAATTGAATTTGTTCGATTATCGTTGGGACACTAGTGTATGTACATTATAAAAAAATACCAACCCGAAGGTTGGTATTTTCAATTTTGGTGGGCCGTCAGGGACTTGAACCCCGGACCAAAGGATTCCGATTGGTGTGAGTTTCCCCACTCTCTGGACTATGCCTTCACCATATGCCAACTACTAGCACTTAGGCGGGCGCCGTCTAGTCTCTACACCTTCAACTGATGATCATCTATCAGAAGCTTGGCTCGGCATTGCCTTATGTAACTATTGAAATAATCACACTTAGGTTTCACCGAATTTGACGCCATTCACACAGCGACTTTCGTCATCTGGTGCACAATTTTCTATGAGTCCTCTGCTCTAACCAACTGAGCTAACGGCCCGAAACTTTTCGGGTACAACTAACAACTTTTACAACCATTACTTCAATAACTTCAAACAATTAAATACCAAATAAGCTAGATAGTATTAGTTCATTTTATAGGCTTTAACCATAACTTCATATTTCACCTACTTCTAGGATAAACGGCAAAAAAAAAGTACCTTTTGAATTTAATCTTCCTCCAAGAATGTCTTCAGTTTATCGCTTCTACTCGGATGTCGCATCTTCCTTAAGGCTTTAGCCTCAATCTGTCGAATCCGTTCACGCGTCACATCAAACTGTTTTCCAACCTCTTCTAAGGTATGGTCCGTACTCATTTCAATACCGAATCGCATCCTCAGAACCTTCGCCTCACGTGGCGTTAGTGAATCTAAAATATCCTTTACAACATCACGCATCGACTCATGCAACGCTGCCTCAGCAGGGGCTAAAGTATTACTATCCTCGATAAAATCTCCTAGGTGCGAATCTTCATCATCACCAATCGGTGTTTCCATCGAAATCGGCTCTTTAGCAATCTTCATAATCTTACGAATCTTGTCTTCTGGAATCTCCATCTTCGCAGCTAGTGTTGCGGCATCTGGCTCAATACCGGTCTCTTGCAATATCTGACGACTAATACGATTCATCTTATTAATTGTTTCAATCATATGCACCGGTATTCGAATCGTACGAGCCTGATCTGCAATCGATCGAGTAATTGCTTGACGTATCCACCATGTTGCATAAGTAGAAAATTTATAGCCGCGACGATATTCAAATTTATCAACTGCCTTCATTAATCCAATATTTCCCTCTTGAATTAAATCTAAAAACTGTAATCCACGATTCGTGTATTTCTTTGCAATTGAAATAACTAGACGTAAATTTGCCACCGTCATTTCACGCTTAGCTTCACGAGCACGCTTCTCTCCCGCAGTCATTTGCTTATGCACTTCTTTTAGTTGGGTTAACGGCAAAACAACCCGATTTTGCATATCAATTAACTTTTGCTGCATTTCGTGAATTGCCGGGATATTTCTCTCTAATAGAGCATTGTAGGGCTTACCATCTTTCATCAACGCAGCTGTCCAACGCAGATTCATCGTGTTTTTTTGAATTCCAGCCAATACTTCAGCTCGAGGGACACCAATCTTGTCGACTAAAATATTTAAAAGCGCGCGCTCTGTAGCCCAAACCTGGTTTACCTGTGAACGAACCGAATCGCACAAACGCTCTATACTCTTCGCAGTGAAGCGAAAACCTAGTAACTCATTGCGGATAAGTGCCTGTGCCTTCACATAATTGACTGAATCATAGCCGTCTCGATCAAAGGCACGTCGCATCTTATCAAATTGACTTCGAATCACAGTAAATTTTTCTAAGGATAATTGCTTGAGCTCTTCTAATTGCTTTGCAGATGCTGCTGATGCCGCCGCACTTCCAGCGCCCTCTTCGTCCTCTCCTGCATCATCAAGGTCTTCAAAATCCGACTCCTCGATGGCAATGGGTGTCATCGGAATATCTTCTGCATTCGGATCGACTAGACCATCCACAAAATCATCGACTTGCATTGTTCCCGCAAGTATTTGATCTGCGCTGCTAAGAATTTCTGCAATAGTTACCGGACATGCTGACAAAGCCATTAACATATCCTTCAGTCCTGCTTCTATCTTCTTGGCAATGACAATCTCATCTTCCCGAGTCAACAAATCCACAGTGCCCATCTCGCGCATATACATCCGGACTGGATCAGTTGTTCTGCCAAATTCAGAATCTACCGCACCAAGAGCTGCTTCAGCTTCTTCTTCGGCCTCTTCCTCAGATGTGACAGTAATAGCATTTTCATTCAAGATCAAAGTCTCAGCATCTGGGGCTTGCTCATAAACCATAATGCCGATGTCACTTAAAAGTGCAATTAATGTTTCCAGAGAATCTGAATCTGATAATTCATCAGACATAACATCGTTAATCTCGCCATGAGTTAAATACCCTCTTGACTTACCCATCTTAATTAAGTGCTTTAAGCGCGCTCGTCGTAACTCCTGCTGCTCTTCGCTACCTAACTTAGTGGCATTAAATTCAAGCAATAAAGCTCTTTCCTTCGCTTTGCGATCTCGCGCTTTTTGACGATCTGTCCGAACATCACTATTAGGGTCTACTAGTGGCTTAATTTTTGGTTTACGGCCACGCGTTTTTTTAATTGGTTGTCCATGCTCATCTAAAGGGATCTCTGGTAATGAAACTGGATCTATAACTTCCTGACTTTCAACTTTAGTATTTTTTGGTTTCTTTTCAAGTGGTTTCTTATTTTGAACAGCAGTATCAACTTTTTTTGCTTCTAATGTCTTTACGGGTTGCTTGTTGAGATTTTTTATCTCGATTTTTGTTTTTTTGTTCGTAACTTGCGTTGTAGGCTTCTTGTCAACCACCTTCTTACCAGCAGCTTGAGTAACGGCTTTTTTTGGAGAGGCCTGAGCGCCTATTTTTTGCGCTGTAACTTTTTTAACCGCTATCTTTTTAGCTGACGAAGTAATCGTTTTACTGGATTTAACCGGGGTATCTTGTTTTTTAGCTTTATTTGGAACCGGGGCTACTGATTTTGCTTTTTGAGGAACGACTTTTTTACCACCACTCTTTGATACAGATTTATTTAACACTTTGACCTTTTTTGCTGTTTTAACAGGAATAACAACTTTTTTACCTTTAACCATTGAAGCTGGTTTCGAAGGCTTTTTTGCCACCAATGTTGGTACTGGCGCACTTTTCTTAGTGATTGCCTTGCGGGGAATTATTTTTTTAACTGAAATGGTCTTTGGCATATTCGCTCTAGATTTAATAAATTGAAAAAATTATCTTCGTAATGCGTTTTAACAGTTATTACCACCATTGAACATCAAATCACCTTAGAAGCATTTGGTGGTGTGCTTTGTTAAGCAATTTCGCCAAATTTACGCATCTTTGCCAAGAAATGACCCACTTGTTGGCTAATGACTGACTAAGTTATTGAATTCAATATGAAATAGGTAGCCCTCTATTATACTGAAAAATTGGTACATTTTCCAGTTTAGATAAAGAAAATTTCCTTATTTCGAATGGGTTTTTCTTCGCCCCCCTGACAAAGTGCAAATTTCTATCCGTTGTTTTTTAATTTTGTAACAACTGCCCGATATCGGTTTAAATCGTCATTGGTTTGTATGTTTTTATCGATTTTTTCAGTGATTTCTAACATTTCTTGCTTCAGTATTTCATTTTCTACTTTTTTTAAAGCGCCATTTAAGTGCAGTGTAGCCTCTTCTAAGGAAAATTCAGTTTCAAATACTTTTTTCAAGAGTGCATCATATGCCTTTGCATGGACTGATGTGGCTAAGACATTTTGAAAGGAAGCGAATTTTCCGTCTTCTGGCTCTTGTCTACATAATTCCAGTAAATCTTGCATGATTACCTGAGTTTGAATGTTTCGTGCTAAGGCAATTTTGAGGAGGGCATGGCATTGTATCGGTGATAATCTCTTACCCAAAAGTGGGTATTGAATGAGTACCCGCATCAACTGTATTCCAATATCGGTAGGCGCAACAGGCTTTTGTTTAGCCAAATTTTCCATAGCCCTTAAATCGGCATTTTTCTGCCAATCCTTTTTGGGTAATTTTTTTAAGGTTTCCAATGCGCCAACTCGAGGGGCACTTGCAGAACGCCCTACGAAATGATTTACCTCAACAGACGCTATCCCATAAAATTGCTCCAACTCTAACTGCGTGATTCCTAGTCTCTTTGCTAATTCTCGTAAAATTTGGGTTCGTAAAGCAATCGGTGGCATTTTTTTAAAATAGACTTTCGCTTCATTTTGAGCTTGTGCTCTGCCCTCCGCTGTATTCCAATCTAAACCCTCACCAATAATATCGATGAAAAATACCGACAAAGGCTTCGCCTGTGAAATGGCCTGACTAAAAACCTCACCACCCATCTCTCTGACGAAACTGTCGGGGTCGTGCTCTTTTGGAAGAAATAAGAATCGGATCTCCTTTTCGTCACTCAATAGTGCAATACTTGCCTCAAAGGCTCTTTTTGCAGCGCGTACGCCAGCCGCATCACCATCAAATGAAAAAACCACTTTATCCGAATGCCGCAGTAAAAGCTGGACATGACTCTCAGTAGAGGCTGTCCCTAAAGTGGCCACGGCATTAGGAAAGCCTAACTGGGCTAAAGCAACCACATCCATATAGCCCTCGCAAACTAATACATAAGACATTTCACGGATCGATTTTCGAGCTTCAAATAATCCATATAAAGTGTGCCCTTTTTTAAAGAGGGCTGTCTCAGGAGAATTTAAGTATTTTGGCTCGCCATGGTCAATAATACGGCCACCAAAACCGATCACTTGCCCTTTCAAATTTCGAATAGGGAACATAATCCGGTCACGAAAACGATCATATCGCTTAGCGATCGTTCGTCCTTCGGACTCGCCCTGAATGATTAAACCCGCCTCTACCAATGATTTAGCAGTCATATCCTGGCCATAACTACCAAAAACCTTCTCTAGATTTTGCCAATCGTCATTGGCATATCCAATACCATAACGCTTTGCAATGTCTCCAGAAAGTCCGCGATTTTTTAAATACTGAATTGCTCTTTGATTTTTCTTTAAACTTTCTTGATACCAGTTTGTCGCCTTTTGCATTACCTCAGTTAAGGCAACAGCTTGTTCTTGTATCGCCATTCCTACTGCTGATGGCGCCTCTTTTGGCACTGACAAACCGATAGTGCTAGCTAGATCCTCAATCGCATCAACAAAACTGAGGCCAGCATATTCCATTAAAAAATTAATTGCTGAACCATGAGCGCCACACCCAAAGCAATGATAAAACTGCTTTGTTTCGGACACTGAAAAAGAAGGCGACTTTTCTTGATGAAAGGGGCATAAACCCTGCAAATTTGAGCCTGATTTTTTTAACGTAACCGACTTACTAATCACGTCAACAATATCAACTCGATTTAATAAGTCATCAATAAATGTACGTGGTATCAAAAGGTCAAATCCTTGAATTATTTGGCACTTAAAGCTGCTTTTACAAGTGCTGATACTTTACCCATGTCGGCTTGACCAGCTAATTCGGGTTTCAAAATGCCAATTACTTTTCCCATATCCTGTGGCCCAACTGCACCGCTAGCTTCAATAGTTTGTTTAACTTTTGCAAGTATTTCTTCTTCCGATAATTGTGCGGGTAGGTATGTTTCTAATAGAAGTAATTCGGACATTTCTTGATCTACTAAGTCTTGGCGTTTTGCAGTTGTAAATTGACTAATTGAATCCTTACGTTGCTTAATCATTTTTTCTACAATCGTAATCACCTGCGTATCAGTTAACTCAATTCGCTCATCTACTTCTTTTTGTTTAATTGCTGCCAACAATAATCGAATAGTCCCTAAACGATTTATATCCTTGCTTCGCATGGCGTTTTTCATATCTTCGGTAATCACACTTTTTAAATTCATGGCTCTTTCTTTCATTCGCTAATTTAGTAAGCTTGTGGGGATATCCTTATTATGACAATAATTGAGAATCAACCCCTATTAAAAACCCCAAAAAAATAAAAAACCCGCTTCAAGAGTAGCGGGTTTTATCGAGAAGTAGGTTTGGAGCTTATTGCTCTAACGTATCTGATATGTTTGGTAATTGTTGCTGTAATTGGTACGATAGATGATACCTTAAAATTACCAAGTTTTGATCTATACATTAATTCATTAAAACTTAGTAATCGCCAAATTTCTAGGCATCTATCTTTTTTGATCAATCTTAATCTGAATGATCATCAGACACAATTGACTTACATTGCTCAATTCAAAAACTGCATGCTACTAATGAGGTCAACATTAATTCATTGGTGCTAAAAAAGTAAATACTCGAATCTTAAAACTTAACTGTTAGGTAATGAATTTAGAAAAGTTTCTTCGGTAACATCTGACTTCGAATACGCTTGTAATGCCGCTTAGCTGCAGCAGCTTTTTTTCGCTTACGCTCAGCTGTCGGTTTTTCATAAAACTCTCGGGCACGCAAGTCAGTTAGCAAACCATTTTTTTCAATGGTGCGTTTGAATCGTCTTAAGGCAACTTCAAATGGTTCGTTTTCACGAAGGCGGATAGTAGTCATGTAGAAATATTCGTAAATTGCTAAAAAGAGGATTGTATCATGAGAAAATAGATTTATGTATATCTTAGGCATAGAAACTTCTTGTGACGAAACGGGCGTAGCAATTTATGACTCGTCCTTTATAGAAAAAGGCGCCCCTGCCCATCTTGGATTAGTTAGCCAGACGCTATTTTCCCAGGTCGAAATGCATCAAGAGTATGGTGGAGTTGTCCCCGAATTGGCCTCTAGGGACCATGTAAAGCAAATCCTGCCCCTAATTGATTTATGTCTAAAAGATGCCGAATTACACCTATCTGATCTAAATACCATCGCTTACACCCAAGGGCCTGGACTTGCCGGTGCCTTGTTAGTAGGCACTTCGATTGCCAAGTCTATAGCTTATAGCCTAAATATTTCAGCAATCGGTATCCACCACCTAGAAGGACACCTCTTATCTCCTTTGCTTTCGCCCAACCTACCCGCAGGACATATTCATCATCTATTTCCATTTTTGGCCCTTCTTGTTTCAGGAGGGCACACTCAAATCATGCTTGTAAAAGGGGTGGGGGAGTATGAACTACTGGGCGAAACTCTTGATGATGCGGCCGGAGAGGCCTTCGATAAAACCGCCAAATTATTAGGCTTAGGCTACCCGGGCGGGCCCCTAGTGTCAGCTCTTGCCTTGAAGGGAAAACCCTCTCAAATACGGCTACCTAGACCACTTTTACATTCAAAAAATCTTGATTTTTCCTTTGCAGGCCTAAAGACGGCCGTTTTAACCCAAGTCAAATTATCGGCTCAGCTACCCAAGTCGGAACTAGAACAATTCAAGGCTGACCTAGCGCTGGATTTTGTTAATTCAGTCGTTGATGTACTTACTGCCAAGGTACTGCAAGCAGCTAAAGAGACTGGTTGCCAACGCCTAGTCGTTGCTGGAGGTGTTGGGGCGAATCAGCAATTACGCGCGTCTTTAAATAAGCTTGCGCATCATCCTCAATGGCCAGTCACAACCCTATACCCCCCCCTAAACCTCTGCACAGATAATGGAGCCATGATTGCCTTCGCCGCAACATTGCAACTTCTCAAAGACTCTTCGCAAATCGACCAAACCTTGGCTTTTAATGTTAAGCCACGCTGGACTTTAGGTAACTGATAGATCTTTTAGCGCCTCATAACCGACAGCTACACGTTAAAAATTGCGCGTAAAAGCCCAACGAGTGATTTCACGGAGTGGGTCAGCTTCACTACCCCAGTAATTTAAAGCAAGTAAAGAACGTTCTAACAACTCCTGCGCGTATAGCTTGGATTTTTCTAGTCCCATTAATGTAACAAATGTAGGTTTATGGTCTTCCTCATCTTTACCCGCAGTTTTACCTAAAGTTGAAGAGTCCTGAGTGGCGTCCAAAATATCATCTGTTACTTGAAAACCCAAACCGATATCTTGGGCTATCTGATCTAAAATCGACCGGTTCGGAGCAGATAAACCTCCTAAAATAGCGCCGAAACGAATTGCAGACCGAAGCAAAGCACCGGTCTTTAAACGATGCATCAGCACCAAATCCTCTTGCTTTAGCCACTTGCCAACACTAGCCAAATCAATAGCCTGTCCACCACACATACCATGAGCCCCTGCGCTGAATGCAAGCTCTCTGATCAATTCTAAGGAAATGTCACTTGATATTTCTAGTGAACTCAACAGCCCAAAGGCTTGCGCCTGCATCGCGTCACCAACTAATAAGGCAGTCGCCTCATCATAAGCTTTATGGGTTGTTGGCTTCCCCCTTCGTAAGTCGTCATTGTCCATTGATGGTAAATCATCGTGTACGAGCGAGTAGGTATGAATTAACTCCAAAGCAGCGCCTGCTTGATCGACTGCAAGAATATTTTGCTGATTGTCAGGAAAGTTGCCGCCGAGGTAATAGGTAGAGTAAACCAATAAGGGGCGTATTCTTTTACCACCAGCCCCAACGGCATAGGCCATGGCTTCTTCCAGTCTACTGACACTCTTAAAACCAGATGGTGTCGATAAAAGGAGTGTCTTCTCTATTCTTTGGAGGTGCTCATCATGCCACTGTTGCCAAACAAACATAGCTCATTCCCGTTATTCTGCTTCGAAGATTCGAATTTGTTGTTCTACTTGTTCTAATAATACTTGGCATTTTTTGATGAGTTCTGTACCGCGTTGATAGGCAATTAATGTCTCCTCTAAGCTTAATTTACCAGACTCCATATCGCCGATTAATTTTTCTAATTCCTGCACAGATAACTCGTAGCTGGGCTGATTTGAGGAGGTATTCGCTGTACTCGTTTGATTTTTTATTGGCTTACTTGGGCTCATGACTTTTCTTTTATCTCGTTCATCGATGGTCTTTGAATAATAGACATCAAAATACATTTTAAGTATAATAGCGAATTCCTTTCCAATATCGACATGTCGATAGTTGGATTGGTTATTCCGCTTAGCTTCGGCTGACTTTTTTTCGGGGGTGGGGAGAATGACTAATCTGGCTACCGCGCAGCAACTTGCGCCGTCCAATTTACAGTTACCAGTAAGCGCCTATCTTGACGCTGAATTGTTTAAACAAGAAATGGGCTTGCTTTTTAAGCAAGGCCCACAATATGTAGGCCATGAGTTGATGGTGCCAAACTCGGGTGATTTTCAAACCTTGCAGAATGAAAATCATGGCCGAGTTTTAATCCGAAATGATCATGGTGTTGAGCTTCTATCCAATGTTTGTAGGCATCGCCAAGCTATTATGCTAAACGGCAAGGGCAAGACGGATAACATCATCTGCCCACTGCATCGTTGGACGTATGATTTACACGGACAACTCTTAGGCGCACCACACTTTGCCAATAACCCCTGTTTGCATCTTGGAAAAAGTCCTCTACAAAATTGGCAAGGCCTTTTATTTGACGGCCAAAGAAATGTCTATGATGATTTAAAGAATTTGGGAGTTAAAGACCATCTGAATTTTTCTGGATATCTGTTAGACCATGTAGAAATCCATGAATGTAACTACAACTGGAAAACCTTTATTGAAGTCTACCTTGAGGACTATCATGTCGGCCCCTTTCATCCAGGATTAGGGCAGTTTGTCAGTTGTGATAATTTGTCCTGGGAGTTTGGGCCGTGGTACAGCGTTCAAACAGTGGGCCTTAATAAGCAACTCAAAAAACCTGGATCGGTAGTTTATGCAAAGTGGCATGAGGCAGTTTTACGTCATTACGGTAATAAATTACCGCAATACGGCGCCATTTGGCTTACCTACTATCCCAATGTCATGGTCGAGTGGTACCCCGGTGTCTTATGCATCTCTACTCTACAACCGATCAGTCCAAACCACACTCGTAATATCGTTGAATTTTATTATCCTGAAGAAATTGTTTGGTTCGAAAGAGAATTTATTGACGCCGAACGGACCGCCTATATGGAAACCTGTATTGAAGATGATGAAATTGCCCAGCGAATGGATGCTGGCCGAGCTGCTTTATTCGCACGAGGGGTTAATGAAGTAGGTCCGTATCAAAGCCCCATGGAAGATGGTATGCAACATTTTCATGAGTGGTACCGTCAAGCGATGCTAGGTCAATAAGCTCTTTGAAACATCTTTAAAATACCCCAGAAGTAGCACCTTCATCGACCAATGGCTTGTCAAAACAAACAACTCAAAATCTAATGCTCTAATAAAGAGAGTCCAATCAAAACAAAAACACCTAATAGGATCGTTGAAATCTGACGAATCGACTCCCTTAACTGAAAGCGCCGATGCATCTGCGGCATTAAATCACTAACGGCAATATAAATAAAACTACTAGATGCAAAAACCAACAAATACGGAATGATCGTCATCGTTTGCTCTAAAAAGAAATACCCAATTACCCCACCAATGACTGATAGCAAGCCACAGATCAAGTTGTAAATTAGAGCCCGAGTCCTAGAAAAGCCAGCATTGAGCATCACCATAAAATTACCAATCTCTTGCGGAATTTCATGAGCAATAATCGCAACAGCTGTCAATAAGCCAACCGCAGGATTTGCTAAAAAAGCAGCCGCGATTAATATGCCATCAACAAAGTTATGGACCCCATCCCCAACTAAAATCATCCAACCACTTTGGCCAACATTCTCAGCATCATGGCCCTTGTGATGATTATGCCCATCTCCCTCATGGTGGTGATTGTGTCTTAGTAGCGCGACTTTTTCCAGCATAAAAAAGAATAGAATTCCTGCGAGAAGCAAGGCAAATAAAGTGCTCGCCTCCACATCGGGTGACTCAAAAGCCTCTGGTAACGCATGTAAGAATGCGGTAGCTAATAAAATTCCGACTGAAAAACTTACCATATTGTCGACAATAATGGTTAAAAACCGAAATGTTAGTAACGCCGCTGCTGTAATGCTCACAACACCCGCCGCAAATGTTGCAATCAAAATCCAGGTAAGAATCATACGAACCTCAGTTAATTAATCAATGTGCCTCCTCCCAATTATCACCTATTCCAATTCCGACCTCGAGAGGAACTCTTAACTTTGCTACGCAGACCATTAAATGGTTGACCTGCTTTTGAACAAGGTCTAATTCGTTTTCTGGTACCTCCAAGACTAGCTCATCATGCACCTGCAGTAATAGTTTTGTTTTTAAATTCTGCTCCTCTAACCAAGCTTGCACTGCAATCATCGACAACTTAATTAAGTCAGCAGCTGTACCCTGCATGGGTGCATTAATCGCAGCCCGTTCAGCTCCTTGCCTGCGCATACCATTTGTACTGTGAATCTCCGGCAACCATAAACGACGTCCGAAGACTGTCTCTACAAAACCTTGCTCCTTAGCCGAAATTCGGGTTTGTGCCATATATTTTGCAACGCCAGGATAGCGTCCAAAATATTTATCAATATAGCTTTGAGCCGCGGAACGCTCTATGCCTAAATTACTTGCTAAGCCATAAGCACTCATGCCATAAATCAATCCAAAATTGATGACCTTGGCATATCTTCTTTGCTCTGAACTGACATCCTCAAGGGTAATACCAAAAATCTCCGCAGCAGTCGCTTGGTGAATATCCTTGCCAGTAGCAAAGGCTTCTAATAATTGCGGATCTTGCGCTATATGCGCCATGATCCGCAATTCGATTTGCGAATAGTCTGCTGATAGCAACTTACATCCCGCTCTAGCTATAAAGGCCTCACGAACCTTTCTTCCCTCTTGGGTCCGAATCGGAATATTTTGTAAATTGGGCTCATTGGAGGCTAAACGCCCTGTAGCAGCAACCGACTGCGCATAATTTGTATGAACCCTACCCGTCCCTGGATTCATCATTTTAGGTAATTTTTCAATATATGTTGATTGCAACTTAGCGAGGCTTCGATAATCTAAAATTCTCGCCGGTAATGGATAGTCCTCAGAAAGTTTTTGTAAAACTTCTTCATCTGTTGAGGGTGCTCCTCCAGGTGTTTTTTTAATCACTGGTAATTTTTGAATCGTAAATAAGATCTCGCCAATCTGTTTGGGCGACTGAATATTAAAAGGCTGGCCAGCTAGCGCAAAAATGTCTGTCTCAAGCTCCAACATCCTTCGCCCAACTACCTGCCCTTGTTGTGCCAATTTTTGAGTATCAATCAAAATACCATTTGTTTCCATAATGCCCAAAACACGCATCGTGGGTAACTCTAATTGCTCATAAACAAAACGCAACTTTTCATCTTTCTCAATCAACGGCCACAAGTACTGATGAAGTCGTAAAGTGATATCAGCATCCTCTGCAGCGTATTGCGTTGCTTGGGCGAGGTTGACTTGATCAAATGTAATTTGGGACACGCCCTTACCACAAACCTCTTCATAACTAATTGTCTTAATTCCCAAATGTCTGAGAGCCAAGTTATCCATATTGTGCGGTTTATGCGACTCATAAACGTAAGACTGCAAAATCGTATCATGCATAATGCCCGCTAATTGCACACCATGGTTGGCAAATATGTGCTGATCAAACTTTAAGTTTTGTCCAACTTTCTTCGCTTGTGAATCTTCAAGCCATGGCTTTAGATATGCAAAAACTTGTTCGCGATTGAGCTGCTGCTCTGCAGTGCTATGCTGAAAAGGAATATAGCAAGCCTGGCCAGGTTCTATAGCTAAAGAAATCCCAACCATTTCAGATCGCATCGGTTCTAGTCCATTCGTTTCAGTATCAATACAAGTAAGTGCCGATCCTTGTATTTTTTGCAACCAATGACTTAACTGCTCTATCGTTGTGACACATTCATAGTTGGTCGCTACAGTTTCTGATGTAAGGCTGATTGCCGGCTGCGACTGAAATGCTGGCTTACTTGTATCTATTTCAGTTTGTGATAACTGATCATCAACATATTCCTTTAACCAAGTTTTAAAACCATACCGTATGAATAACTCGCGGAGCAAGTCATGGTTCTCCCCTTTTACCAATAACTCGGATAAGTCAGTTAAATGGGCATCTAACTGACAGTCTACCTTCACCGTTAATAATTTTTTGGCATGTCCTAACCAGTCTAAAGAGTTACGAAGATTTTCTCCTACGACGCCTTTAATTTGATTGGCGTGAGCTACTAATTGATCTAAACTGCCGAATTCAGTAAGCCACTTAACGGCTGTTTTAGGACCGGCTTTAGGAACGCCAGGAACGTTATCAACGGTATCACCCGTAATCGTTAAGAAGTCAACAATTAACTCTGGAGGAATCCCAAATTTGTTAATTACCCCTTGCCGATCTAATTTTTCATTACTCATTGTATTGATCAGGGTTACGTTGGCATTGACTAGTTGTGCTAAATCTTTATCCCCCGTAGAAATGACTGTCTGCCAACCTAGCTCACTGGCTTGCCTAGCTAAGGTTCCGATGACGTCATCAGCTTCCACCCCCGGCACCATAATAACTGGCCACCCTAGGGCTTTAACAACCGCATGAATAGGCTCAATTTGCTTCACTAGATCCTCTGGCATTGGGGATCGATTCGCTTTGTACTGCGGATACCATTCGTCACGAAAAGTCGGACCCTTGGCGTCAAAAATACAAGCAATATGGGTGGTTGGGATTTCTTGCCTAGCCCTTCGCAACATATTGATCATGCCATAAATGGCACCGGTCGGCTCGCCTGATGGATTGCGTAAATCAGGCATCGCGTGAAAGGCCCTATAAAGGTAGCTAGAGCCATCAACTAGTAATAATAATTGTGTATTCATCCCATAATCGTACAATTAACCTATCAATACTACTATTTTTTTAAATAATGCCCCTTATGCTAAAGCTCAAATTACTCTCTTTTGTCACTGTCTTACTCATGTCAAACTTGGCTTTTGCCCAAAGTTCAAAGCCAAATAACAGCTCACCTGGTGAAGCATTAAGCCAAAAAGAACTGATTGAGCTAAATCGACAACCCCTTCTGAAGACTCAGGGTGCAAAAGATGGTGTTCTAGGCGCAGAACAAAGACAACTCTCCTTTGAGCATAAAGAAGAGAATGGTACACATATCCGAGAATATCGAGAATTGGGTAAACCGATCGATATTCAAGTCCAAACGAGAATGGGTAGTTACCAAATGAGTCAGCCAACCGATCTAACGCCCGTGATCTCTGAGAAAACTATTCAGCGAGTGCCATCTATTCAACTGCCCTTTTAAAAAGTATGGCAGTTTACACCCCTCTATCGTTAGAAGATGCCTCTGTTTGGTTTGATCACTCTTATCAATTAGGCACCCTTCAAACCATCAAAGGTATCAATTCTGGTATAGAAAATAGTAATTTTTTTATTAGCGCCTCGGATCAGGGGCTAGTTACTGAGTTTGTACTTACAATCTTCGAGCGTTTAAGTCAGCAAGAGTTACTCTATTACCTGGAACTGATGCAATATTTAGCCAATCAAGGCCTCCAAGTTCCTAAACCTATCCAGGATCGTCAAGGGCAATTAATTCAAGTATTAAAGGGTAAGCCCGCTACCGTCGTAACTAAACTCGAAGGTGCTCCAATTTCAGAGCCCAGGCCCCCGCATTGCCAGGCTGTTGGTCAAGCGCTAGCTAAAATGCATCTCGCAGGGCAAAACTACCAAAATGTACAAATCAATTTGCGCGGCCTACACTGGTGGCAACAAACCGTCCCAGAAATTCTGCCATTCGTACAACCAGAACAAGCTAAACTTCTACTCGGTGAGTTACAAGCCCAAGAAGTTTTTTTTGCTAGCTCCGAATACAGTAAACTGCCCCAAGGCCCAAGCCATTGCGATCTTTTTCGCGATAATGTTCTTTTTAAACAAACCCCTGCTGTGGAATTGTCAGGCTTTTTTGATTTTTATTTCGCCGGAACTGATAAATGGCTTTTTGATCTTGCGGTGACCGTCAATGACTGGTGTATCAATCAGGCTTCCGGCGAACTTCAACAGAACTTAACTAGTGCTTTATTAAAGGCTTATCAAAGTATCCGGCCATTCCAAGCTGCGGAAATAAGTGCCTGGACAATGATGCTTCGAGCTGCTGCACTGCGGTTTTGGATTTCTCGACTGTGGGATTTTTACCTCCCCAGAAATGCGCAACTACTCACCGCGCACGATCCGCAACACTTCGAGCGGATCTTGCGCCTAAGGATTTTAAATCATGCAAATTAATCGCCTTTCTCCTCATGCAGGATATATTTGGATTCGCCAAGGAATGTGGCTTTTTAAACAAAGTCCATTCACTTTCTTGATGCTAGTTTTTTTATATATTTTTGTTGTCCAACTCTCTATGTTTGTTCCTATACTAGGCCTATTCTTAGTCTTGATCTTGAATCCTGTTATTGCCGTAGGATTTTTAACAGCCTGTCAAAAGGTCATCCTGAAAGAACTAGTTAAGCCTTCTATTTACATCTCTCCCTTAAAAGACTTGGGGCCTCAAGTCAGGCTGAATTTACTCAAACTCGGTGGCATCTATGCTCTTCTCATTGTGCTTATGAGCCTTCTTGCTGCGCAATTTGTTGATGTAGAAAAAATCCTTCCCTTGCTCTCCAATAATCAAATGAGTGCTCCTGAAATGATTCAAGAAATGTCGACTGCAATTATTGTCGGAGCCTGCTTATATATGCCAATTGCAATCCTTATGTGGTTTTCCCCTCAACTCGTTGCTTGGCAAGGTATGAGCGTTTTTAAGGCATTATTTGGAAGTTGGATGGGGTTTTGGCTAAATAAAGGGGCGTTTTTTGTTTATTTCAGTACTTGGGCAGTGATCCTTATTGCAATACCTTTGATATTAGGTGCTCTTTTTGATGCAATTGGCATGGCCCAATACGCCTCCTACCTCATTACCCCTCTCTCAATGTGGGCATTGACTGTTTTGTATTGTAGTTTTTTTGCCACCTGGAAAGGTTGCTTTTTGGACAGCATCCAAAACTCTGAACCCAATTTACAAACCCTCAATCAGCCCATCAAATAACTAAATAGGGGTCAATTTCGCAATACTAAGCTGCAGCCATTTAACCCCGTGTCGGGCGAATTGAACTTGGGCACGCGCATCTGTGCCAAGGCCCTCTAACCCTGTCAAGCGACCTTCTCCAAACTTGGCATGAAAGACCTGTTGGCCGACATAAAAACCATGCTCAGATGGCTTTTTACTGACTACTGTGATGGCTGTGTCGGAATTTTTTCTCAACAGAGATAAATCTTGACTAAGACTAGCGCTTCCCCAGCTAGGGTTAACTTGCCTCATAGAAGACCCACCCCACCGATTCTCGGCTGTTCTTGGAGTTAAGATTTTTAAACATGATTTCGGTAATTCCTCTAAAAATCTTGAGGGAAGGTTGTATCGTACCTGGCCATGCAGCATTCTGGACTGCGTATGCGATAGATATAAGCGGTCCCTTGCCCGCGTAATCGCAACATACATCAGACGCCGCTCCTCCTCTAAGCCCTTTGGTTCATTAATACTATTTTCATGAGGAAACAAACCCTCCTCTAAACCGGTAATAAAGACCGCCTTAAACTCCAAGCCCTTCGAGGAGTGAACCGTCATTAATTGCACCGCATCTTGACCAGCCTGTGCTTGATTATCCCCCGCTTCAAGCGATGCATGCGCAAGAAATCCAGCCAATGGAGACATCTCCGGCAGATCAAACTCAGTCAGCTGACCATCCAAGACAACTTGCTCAGTCAAATGCGAATTTCTCAGCGCCGGCGTCAATGCAATAGCGTCTTGCCCCATCCCCTCTTCAGCCACAAACGCTGTGGCAGCATTAATTAATTCTCGTAAATTTTCAATGCGATCTTGGCCTTCTCGTTCTGCTAAATAATGCTGTATCAAGCCACTATGAACAATCATAAAGTCAATTAATTCGGGTAAGGTATTGTGACGCGTTGACTCCCGCATATGATCAATTAAACGAATAAAACTACTAATCGATGCACTAGATTTACCTTCGATCATAGATGCCGCACTATACAAGGAACACTGCTGCGTTTTCGCAATGTCTTGTAAAGACTCTATCGACCTTGCACCAATTCCGCGCGTGGGAAAATTGACAATCCTTGAGAACGCCGTGTCATCATTTGGGTTTTCTAATAGCCGTAAATAGGCTAAGGCATGTTTAATCTCAGCACGCTCAAAAAATCGTAATCCCCCATAAACGCGGTAAGGAATGCTCGCTGAAAATAAGCTGTGCTCAATAATCCGTGATTGCGCATTGCTTCGATACAAAATAGCAACCTCACTCCGCGTCATCCCATCGTTGATTAATCCACGAATTTCATCAACTAACCAGCTGGCTTCAAGCCCGTCGCTATGCGCTTCAAATAAGCGAACTAGCTCACCGTGACCAGCATCTGTTCTTAAGTTTTTACCCAATCGCTCCGTGTTGTGCGCAATTAAATGGTTAGCAGAATCTAAAATATTGGCGTGTGAGCGGTAGTTTTGTTCAAGTTTAACCGTCGTCGGTTTGAACTGCCGCTCAAACAAACGCATATTGGCTACATCTGCCCCTCGAAAGCCATAAATGCTTTGATCGTCATCACCAACGGCAAAAACAGATGCCGGACTGGCTTGGCCTTGGCCAGATAATAGTTTTAGCCAAGAATATTGCAAAGCATTCGTATCTTGAAACTCATCGACCAAAATATGCCTGAAGCGCTTCTGATAATGCTCACGTATGGGCTCGTGATATTTTAATAATTCATATGTACGAAGTAGTAACTCAGAAAAATCAACGACCCCCTCTCGCTGACACTGCTCCTCATAAGCCTGATAGAGTTTAATCAGCGTCACTTGAAAATCATCACTCCCGGTCATATCTCGGGGTCTTTGCCCGCGTTCTTTAGCGTGCGCAATAAAATATTGCACCTGCTTGGCAGGATATTTTTCATCATCAACTTGTAAGATTTTTAAGAGTCGCTTGATAGCTGATAACTGATCTTGTGTGTCCAAGATTTGAAAGGTAGAGGGTAACCCCGCATCTTGAAAATGCGCTCGTAATAGTCGATTACATAATCCATGAAAAGTCCCAACCCACATACCTCGGGTATTAATCGGCAACATCGTGGATAATCGGGTTAACATCTCTTTTGCGGCTTTATTGGTAAAAGTCACCGCCAAAACCCCGATGGGTGATATTTGCCCCGTTTGTATGAGCCAAGCAATACGAGTGGTGAGAACTCTGGTCTTGCCACTTCCTGCACCAGCTAGTATTAAAGCAGACTGGGCTTGCCCACTATTGCTTTGGATCGGCAAAGTGACTGCTTGCAGTTGTTCGGGGTTTAATTGGTGGAGAAGTTCAGTCACAAGGTCTCGTTTAAATACCTCATTATAATTTGAAGCATATGTCTACATCTGAAAATATTTCTGCCACCATCAATACTCCACCAAAAGAGTCTTTTGCTATTCCTGAATTAGCAAAAAGCTATGAGCCAAGCCTGATTGAATCCGCTCTGAACCAACTATGGCTAGATAAGAAAATTGGTCAAGTGACGATACGTCCCCACCAAGACAATTTTTGTATTCAACTCCCCCCCCCTAATGTAACTGGAACTTTACACATGGGGCATGCCTTTAACCAAACAATTATGGATGGCTTAACGCGCCATGCCCGCATGCAGGGTAAAAATACATTATGGGTTCCAGGCACTGATCATGCCGGTATTGCTACCCAAATTGTGGTTGAGCGGCAATTAGATATGCAAAAAATTTCGCGGCATGATCTCGGGCGAGAAAAGTTTTTAGAAAAAGTTTGGGCCTGGAAAGATTTATCCGGGTCAACGATTACCCAGCAAATTAAGCGCCTTGGCGCCTCCATTGACTGGGATCGCGAATACTTCACGATGGACCCCACCATGTCTGAGGCAGTTGTAGAGGTCTTTGTAACGCTCTATGAACAGGGTCTGATATACCGTGGCAAACGCCTAGTCAATTGGGATCCGGTCTTAGGTACGGCTGTTTCTGATCTCGAAGTTGAAAGTAAAGAAGAGCAAGGGTATATGTGGCAAATCCACTACCCACTAGTGGATGGATCCGGTCAACTAACAGTTGCAACAACCAGACCTGAGACAATGCTAGGCGACGTTGCTGTCATGGTTCACCCAGAAGATGATCGGTATCGGCATTTAATCGGCAAGATGGTTCATCTTCCTCTTTGTAATCGACAAATACCGATCATCGGGGATGATTATGTCGATCCAAGTTTTGGCACAGGTGTTGTCAAAGTGACGCCAGCGCATGACTTTAATGACTACGCTGTTGGTCAAAGACACTATCTAAAACCGATCTGCATACTAACGCTAGATGCCAAGATCAATGACAATGCTCCAACTCCCTATCAAGGTTTAGATCGCTTTATTGCCAGAAAAAAAATAGTAGATGATTTGCAAACCAGCGGATTTTTAGCGCAAGTAAAAGAACACGTTCTGATGGTGCCCAGAGGTGACCGAACCCAAGCAATTATTGAGCCAATGCTGACTGATCAGTGGTTCGTAGCGATGTCAAAACCGACTGAACACAATCAATACCGTCCTGGAGAGTCCATCGCAAGTGCTGCCCTTTTAGCAGTGCAAGAAGGTGATATCAAACTTGTCCCTGAAAATTGGGTATCTACCTACAATCAGTGGCTTGAAAATATCCAAGACTGGTGTATCTCCCGTCAGCTTTGGTGGGGGCATCAAATACCAGCCTGGTATCTCGAGGATGGGAGCGTCATTGTTGCCAAGTCAGAGGCTGAGGCAATAGCCAAAGCCCTAGCAACCGGATACAACGGTTCGCTGCGACGTGATGAAGATGTTCTTGATACCTGGTTTAGTTCTGCTTTAGTGCCTTTTTCCTCTCTTGGTTGGCCTAAGAAAACTGAACTTCTGACACATTTCTTACCATCATCTGTTCTAGTAACTGGCTTTGATATTATCTTTTTTTGGGTTGCCAGAATGATTATGATGTCTTGCCACTTTACCGGTCAGGTACCGTTCAAGCAGGTCTATGTGCATGGACTAGTTCGAGATGCTGATGGTCAAAAAATGAGTAAGTCCAAAGGCAATACGCTTGATCCGATAGATCTTATTGATGGAATTAACTTAGAAGATCTCCTTGCGAAGAGAGTTCAAGGTCTAATGAACCCGAAGGACGCAGAACAAATAGCTAAAAAAACACGTAAAGAGTTTCCTGATGGAATTGTGCCTTATGGTACTGATGCCCTGCGATTTACTTTTGCCTCCATGGCAACGCTTGGAAGAAATATTAATTTTGACCAAAAACGTTGTGAAGGTTACAGAAATTTCTGCAACAAGTTATGGAATGCCACGCGTTTTGTTTTGATGAACTGCTCTGGCGACGATACATCAAATGGTATCGCGCCTTGTGTAGGGGATTGTGGCCCAGATGGTTATTTGCATTTTTCACCTGCGGACCGGTGGATTGTTTCACAACTGCAACGGGTTGAACAAGAGATAGAGCGCGGGTTCCAAGAATATCGTTTTGATTTAATCGCTGGCGCTTTATATCAATTTGTATGGGATGAATATTGCGATTGGTACTTAGAACTTGCAAAAGTGCAATTACAAAACAATTCCCCGGCAAACCAACGGGGAACGCGCCGAACTCTTTTACGTGTTTTAGAAACGATTCTAAGACTTGCCCATCCACTAATCCCATTTATTACAGAAGAGTTGTGGCAAAGCGTCGCACCGAAATCGGGTAAGGTTTTAGCAGATTGCCCTTTACAAAGCATCGCACTTCAACCCTACCCCAAAGCCCAACTTACAAAGCTTGATGTAGCAAGTGAGGCTTGGATCACCGTGTTGAAAAATTTAGTGAATGCCTGCCGAAATTTACGCGGTGAAATGCAAATTTCACCTGCAAAAAAAGTGCCTCTTGTAATTCAATGTAAGGCAGATTTCCTCACGGAAATGCTACCCTACCTGAAAAGCCTAGCAAAATTATCCGACATCAAGATTGATCCAACGGGCGCAATCATTGACGAACTAGGGAAAAATGCTCCAGTAGTCATTTTAGAGGGTACTAGACTTCTTTTAGAAGTCGAACTTGATTTGGAATTCGAAAAGTCTCGTCTCGAAAAAGAGCTTGCTCGTTTAACAAAAGAAATTGAAAAAAGTGGGCATAAACTGCAGAATGAGGAATTTATAAAACGCGCACCTGCTGAAGTGGTAGTCCAAGAACAAGCCCGTTTAAAGGATTTCAAAGCTCTGCACGAACAGTTACTAACCCAATATAAACGCCTGGCGTAATGAAAGTGATTTCTCATGAAAACACATATCTTTAAAGCTGTTTTTCCAGTAGCAGGCCTTGGAACACGTTTTCTACCTGCAACAAAAGCCATGCCCAAAGAAATGTTAACGGTTGTTGATAAACCATTGATTCAGTATGCGGTAGAAGAAGCTATTGCCGCTGGGATTACCGAACTCATCTTTGTGACTGGGAGAAGTAAACGGGCTATTGAGGATCATTTTGATAAGGCTTATGAGTTAGAAAATGAATTGGAACAAAAAAATAAAAAAGATTTATTAGAGATTGTTCAAAATATCAAGCCAAGTCATGTGGATTGTGTTTACGTGCGTCAAGCAGAAGCCCTAGGGCTTGGTCATGCAATTCTATGTGCAGAAAAGCTCGTAGCAGATGATCCTTTTGCAGTCATTTTGGCAGATGACCTTCTGACTGGACAGCCACCTGTATTAAAGCAAATGGTTGATGTCTACCAACACTATCGCTGCTCAGTAATTGGTATTGAACCGATCGAAAAAGAACAAAGCAGGTCCTATGGCGTGATTGCTGGTAAAAAATGGGATGACAAACTTTATAAACTTTCAGGAATTATCGAAAAACCAGCACCAGAAGATGCGCCTTCTAATTTAGGGGTGGTTGGGCGTTATGTGCTGTCTCCAAATATCATTGAACATATTCGCAATCTCAAACCGGGAGCTGGGGGCGAGTACCAACTAACCGACGCTCTTCAAAGTCTTTTGCAAAAAGAACAAATATTGGCTTATCAATATGATGGCGTGCGCTATGATTGCGGCAGTAAAATCGGCTATCTTAAAGCAACTGTAGAGTTTGCTTTAAATCACCCAGAAGTCAGAGATGAGTTTGCAAAATTTTTAAAAGAAAAAAACTGCCTTCATCCATAGCGGTAATCTCTTTTTATCACTGAGTTGATTTTATCACTGGGTTAAATCAGCTTATCTCGTTACCGAATTGATTCGCCATTATGGACACCCTCGTGAAGAAAAATCTTTGCCAACAGCTCTTTTGACTTAACGACGACGCAAATAAAAAACCCACGTCCCAGCCAAATTTTCCTGCCCAACCAACAAATTACCCGTGTGTTTAGCAAACATCGGGATATCCTGCTCGGAACTAGGGTCTGTCGTAATCACTTTTAAAATATGTCCCGTAGACATATCAGCTAGGGCCTTTTTTGTTCGAAGAACGGGTAATGGGCAAATCATACCCTGACAATCTTCCTCTTTATCAATCTGCTCTGGAATCATAAATGCTCCGCCAACCAATTGTTTACGCTTGCAAGCGCTCCCGATAAGTTTTCGGGTTGAGTTCCTCCAGCCATCGCTAAATCAGGCTTACCGCCACCCTTGCCACCCACTTGCATAGCAACGTAGTTGACTAAAACTCCAGCTTGAACACGCTTAATTAAATCAGATGTTACACCAGCAATTAATTGCAATTTACCATCATGAACACTAGCTAACAACACAATACAGCTTCCTAATTTGTTCTTAATGTGATCAACCGTCTCGCGTAAAACTTTTGAATCTACCACATCAAATTGAGTCACTAAAACTTTCACGCCTTGCACGGTAATGACTTGACTGATTAATTCGTTACCCTGATTAGAGGCCAATTTAGATTGACTTCGCATTAATTCTTTTTCTAATTCACGCACATGTTCTTGCAATTGCAAAACACGTTGTTCTATCTCATCAGGATTGGCTTTTAGAATTTGTGCAGCATTAAATACTTGCGCTTCAAGTTTTTGTATGCGCGACAAGCTTTGCTGACCAGTAACTGCTTCGATCCGCCGAATGCCTGCTGCCACGCCACTCTCAGAGCAAATTTTAAACAACCCAATATCACCAGTTCTAGTTACATGCGTACCGCCACACAGCTCTTTTGAGGTGCCAATTTCTAAAACGCGTACAGATTCTCCATATTTCTCTCCAAAGAGCATCATCGCACCTGTTTTTTGAGCCTGCTCTAATAACATGACTTGCGCAGTAGTAGCTTGATTATTGAGTATTTCAGAGTTGACGAGTTCCTCTACTCGCAACATCTCCTCTCGTGAAACAGGTGCCGTATGGGCAAAGTCAAAGCGTGTTTTACTCGCGTCGACTAAGGATCCTCTTTGCTGGACATGAGAACCTAAAACTTCTCGCAAGGCTTTATGCATCAGATGCGTCGCGCTGTGATTGCGCATAATCGCCTGTCGATTTGTCATATCTACCCTAGCAGACAGTCGATCATTGACCCGTATAGTGCCCTCCTCTAAAATCCCATGATGGCCAAAAACATCCGCCTGAATTTTTAAGGTATCTTCGACCAAAAAGAATGTCTGCGCATTACGCATCTCACCACAATCACCAACCTGCCCACCAGATTCGGCATAAAAAGGCGTCTTATCCAAAACTAGAACGGCATGCGTTCCGCTAGTAATTTCTGGGACTACATTCCCATCTACATAAATTGCTAAAACCAACGCGTCAAGAGAACTTAAATGCTCATATCCGTCAAAAACCGTTGCATCTCCTTGGTATGACAGTCCCTGTGCCATCTTAAATTTACCAGCAGCTCTCGCCTGATCCTTTTGGATCTGCATAGCCGATCCAAAAGCAACTTCGTCAACAGTTACACCTCGTTCTCGGCAGACATCTGCAGTTAAATCGAGAGGAAAGCCAAACGTGTCATGCAATTTAAAAGCAATCTGTCCGTCTAAGCTAAGTTTTTTTTCAATCACCATACCTGCCAAAGTGTGTTCCAATATTTCCATACCATTTGCGATGGTCTGAAAAAAGCGCTCTTCTTCTTGCTTTAAAACTTCAGTGATGCGACTTTCTTGTTGAATAATCTCGGGGTAAGCTTGCCCCATTTCCATCACAAGAGCGTTAACTAAACGGTAAAAAAATGGGGTACGAGCGCCTAACTTATATCCGTGACGAATAGCTCGACGAGTGATTCTACGCAAGACATAACCGCGCCCAGCATTACCAGGAATTACCCCATCCACCACCGTAAAGACGCAAGCCCGAATATGATCAGCAATGACTTTTAGGGAAGGACTTTGTGGATCACAATCAACTCCTCCACTCGTATTCACTGATACTTTGGCAGCCGCTAATAATGCTTGAAAAAGATCAATCTCATAATTGGAGTGGACGTGCTGCAATACCGCAGCAATCCGTTCAAGACCCATTCCAGTATCAACGCTCTTTTTGGGCAAAGGATGCATTACTCCATCCTCATCCCGATTAAACTCCATAAAGACATTGTTCCAAATCTCGATAAAACGGTCGCCATCTTCCTCAGCGCTACCAGGTGGCCCACCCGCAACTTCAGGACCGTGGTCATAAAATATTTCAGAGCAAGGCCCACAAGGTCCGGTATCACCCATCATCCAGAAATTATCTGAGGCATACCGAGCACCCTTGTTGTCACCAATACGTATTACACGCTCGGCGGCTATGCCAATATCTTTTGTCCAAATTTCATAAGCCTCGTTATCCTCGGCATATACAGTCACGAGTAAATTCTCTTTCGGTAATTGAAAGACCTCGGTTAAAAGTTCCCAAGCGTAAGTAATAGCCTCTTTCTTAAAATAATCTCCAAAAGAAAAGTTTCCTAACATCTCAAAAAAAGTATGATGTCTAGCGGTGTACCCAACATTGTCTAAGTCATTATGTTTGCCACCTGCCCGAATACACTTTTGGGAAGTGGTCGCCCTGTGATAAGGACGTTTGTCAAACCCAAGAAAAACATCTTTAAACTGATTCATGCCAGCATTGGTGAATAACAAGGTGGGATCGTCACCCGGCACAACTGGGCTCGAACTAACGATTTGATGCCCTTTGGACTCAAAAAAACTTAAAAATTGTTGGCGAATTTCTGTAACTTTCATGCCTTTATTATTACATCTCGTCTGATTTACAGAATAAATTAGCTTTTTACAAGCCTGAAGCACCTCGAAATAAACCTTAAAATAAGGGCAAACCCTTAGATAACTTAGTAGCATTTCAACTTACAATCCTGATTGTTGTAAATACTTATATTAGGAGCTTAAGTTGAAAATATGTAATCAAAAAGATTTTATTGCGGGTCTGATGTATATCGTGATAGGGAGTTTCTTCGCTATCTTAGCTAGAGGTTACCAAATGGGTACAGCTGCGAAGATGGGTTCAGGGTATTTCCCTTTTTGGCTCGGGGTACTCTTAGCTATTATTGGAGCTTATGTGGCACTTAGATCCTTGGCTCCCGGGCAAATTGAAGAAAAACTGCCAAAGATCTCCATTCCATCAGTACTCTGGGTAACCGGCTCCGTCTTGGTATTTGCTATTAGCTTACCAATCTTAGGTTTAGTCGCTTCTGTATTTTTACTGGTAGTAGTTTCAGCAATGGCAAGTCATGAGTTCTCATGGAAGGGGGCTGTATTAAATGCAGTCTTTTTAATTGGGTTTACTTATGCGGCTTTTGTTTGGGGCCTGAAGTTACAATTTCCTGTTTGGCCAACATTTATATAAAAACTTATCTACTCCTAACTTTCAAATTTAGAAAAGAACAACATCATGGATTTACTATCTAATCTTTCGCTGGGCTTTGCGACAGCATTTACACTCCAAAACTTGCTGTATTGTTTTATCGGTGTAACGCTGGGCACGCTTATCGGAGTCCTGCCAGGGCTTGGACCCGTAGCAACTATTGCGATGCTCTTACCCGCAACTTATGCCTTGCCCCCGATTGCGGCTCTCATTATGCTTGCTGGAATTTATTACGGCGCGCAATATGGTGGTTCAACTACGGCAATCTTAATTAATATTCCCGGAGAATCATCTTCCGTAGTTACTGCGATTGATGGCTATCAGATGGCTAGAAATGGGCGGGCTGGAGTGGCTCTCTTTACTGCAGGTATGGGATCCTTTTTTGCAGGTTGTGTAGCCACACTCATCTTAGCTGGATTTGCTGCGCCACTATCCGAGTTGGCGTTTAAGTTTGGTCCTGCTGAGTACTTTTCCTTAATGGTTTTAGGTCTTATTGGAGCCGTCGTTTTGGCATCTGGCTCCTTAATCAAGGCCATTGGCATGATTATCTTGGGGCTCTTAATGGGCTTAATAGGTACAGATGTGAACTCTGGAACGGCTAGGTACTCCTTTGATATTCCCCAGTTAACAGACGGAGTTGGTTTTGTAACTGTTGCGATGGGTATGTTTGGCTTTGCCGAAATAATGGCCAACCTTGAACAGAAAGAACATCGTGAGACTTTTCTTAAGAAAATTACAAATCTTTGGCCAACCATGGTGGACTTCAAAAGAATGGTTCCGCCAATCCTGAGAGGCACGTTTCTTGGTTCATTCCTGGGTATCTTGCCGGGTGGAGGAGCCTCTTTAGCAGCCTTCGGTGCCTACTCTTTAGAAAAAAAGATGTCTAAACATCAATCCGAATTTGGGAAAGGCGCCATTGAAGGGGTTGCTGCGCCTGAGAGTGCAAATAATGCTGCTTCTCAAACCTCCTTTATTCCACTATTGACTCTCGGTATCCCACCCAATGCCGTGATGGCTTTGATGGTAGGTGCGATGACTATTCATAATATTCAGCCTGGCCCACAGGTAATGACTAGTAATCCTGCTTTATTCTGGGGATTAATTGCTTCCATGTGGCTTGGTAATGTGATGCTGATCATACTTAACCTACCAATGATTGGTGTTTGGGTGAAGTTGTTGACAATTCCTTATCGTTTCTTATATCCAGCAATCTTGGTCTTCTGTTGTATTGGGGTCTACTCTGTAAATAATACGAGTTTTGATATTTACCTCACTGCTATCTTTGGAATTCTAGGCTATATCTTTATCAAACTTGGGTGTGAGCCTGCACCATTGCTGCTTGGGTTCGTTCTTGGACCAATGATGGAAGAAAACTTCCGCCGGGCTTTATTACTATCCCGCGGCGACTATACAGTATTTTTAACTAGGCCGCTATCAGGTGGTTTGTTAATTGCAGCAGCCTTACTTGTTTTAATTGTTGCCCTACCAGCATTTAAGAAGACCCGAGAAGAAGCCTTTAAAGAAGAGTAATTCTCAAGTTCTTGTAGACACATTACAATGTGTCTATGTCCAAGGAACTTAATAAACCATCAGAAACCTCGGCCAATGCCGAGGTTTCTAACTTTTTACGACAGATCATTGATGCAGATTGTGCTAATGGCACTTATCTTGACCGTCTTGATTTGAATCATCAACCACTACCACAGGTAATTACCCGCTTTCCGCCAGAGCCAAATGGCTACTTACATATTGGCCATGCTAAAAGTATTTGTCTTAACTTTGGACTGGCCAAAGACTATGCCAATCGGCCTGGTGGTGCTAGGTGTCATTTACGCTTTGATGACACAAATCCAAGTAAAGAAGAAACCGAGTATGTCAATAGCATCATTGATGCCGTGCACTGGCTGGGATTTGATTGGCAATCGAATGGCCAAGCATGTATGTTTTATGCGAGTGATTATTTTGATCAACTCTATGCTTTTGCCGAATTACTCATCCAACATAACCAAGCCTATGTAGATAGTCAAAGTGCTGATTTAATCCAAAAAAATCGCGGTAATTTCAACGAACTAGGTATTAATAGCCCTTTTAGAAATCGTTCCATCGACGAAAATTTAAGCCTATTTAGAGCAATGAAGGACGGACAATATGCTGACGGGGAGCATGTCTTACGACTTAAAATTGATATGTCTCACCCCAATCTAGTGCTGCGCGACCCAGTCATCTATCGGATCCGTCACGCCCATCACCACCGTACCGGAAATACTTGGTGTATTTATCCGCTATATGATTTCACCCATTGTATTTCTGATGCTCTCGAAAACATCACCCACTCATTGTGTACCTTGGAGTTTGAGAACAATCGTCCGCTTTACGAGTGGATCTTACACGCACTGAAAAATATCGGTGCACTCACAAATCCGCTTCCCCATCAATATGAATTTGCGCGCCTCAATTTAACCTACGCCATCACGAGTAAAAGAAAACTTTTAGAATTGGTTTCAGGAAAACACGTCGAGGGCTGGGATGACCCGCGTTTACCAACGATTGTTGGATTGCGTCGTCGCGGTTATACACCCCAAAGTCTCCAATTATTTTGCGATCGTATCGGTGTCTCTAAAGCGGATAGCTGGATTGATATGGGTGTTCTCGAGCAGGCTCTTCGGGATAATTTAGATCCCCAAGTAGAGCGGGTAATGGCAGTGCTAGAACCGCTCAAAATGATTATCGATAATTTTCAAGAGCAACCCGAACCATGCTCAGCCCCAAAACATCCGCACCGGCCAGAACTAGGTCGAAGAGAATTTACTCTAACTAAAGAACTTTGGATTGAAAAAAGTGATTTTATGGTCGAGCCTGTCAAAGGTTTCTTTAGGCTGTATCCGCCCCAAAATGGCCAGGTAGGTAGTCGCGTTCGTTTAAGGTATGGTTTTGTGATTGAATGTACAAGCTTTGAGAAAGATGAGCAAGGATTAATTACTGCGGTTCATGTCAATTATTTTCCAGATAGCAAAAGCGGCACTCCAGGCTCTGATCAATATAAAGTAAAGGGTAATATTCACTGGGTAAGTGCTAGTAATGCGATAGCTGTAGAGATTCGTTTATATGACCGGCTGTTTAACGATGCAAATCCAACCGGCGCAGGTAAAGATTTTCTGAGTTGCATTAACCCCAACTCAAAATCGGTTATTACAGGCTATCTTGAACCAAGCTTGAAAAATATTTCAAAAGAACAGCGCTTTCAATTTGAACGCCACGGCTATTTCGTCGCTGATCGCACAGATCATCAACCAGAACAACCCGTCTTTAACTTAGCAGTTGGTCTCAAAGATCAGTGGAAAAAATAATCTAGGCTCATAAAAAATGATTTAATCGAGTTTTAAACGCTGGGAAAATTTGGATCTAGGGTTTTCAAAAAATCTCCGACTGTTGGGTATCGTAATTGACATCCTATTTCCATTAAACGATCGTTCTTGATCCTTCTCGATTCCTCCATGAAACTAATCATCGCTGGGCTAACCCGTTCTTTTAACTCTGCAAAAGCAACCCTAGGCGGCAAAGGTAAGCCAAAATGATTTGCGACTAGGTCAAAATATTCGCCCATCTGCAATCGACTCGCGTCACACGCATGAATAATGCGTTGCGATACACCTCGGTATAAAGTAAGAATAACAATGCGCGCCAAATCATCGGCATGAATATGATTCGTAAAAACATCCTCGCTCGGATTTAAAGCTGGCGATCCATTCTTTAAACGCTCTATAGGAAGTCGATCAGCAGCATAAATGCCTGGCACCCTGAGAATAGTTACTCGCCCTTTGTGCGAAATAGCCCATGCTCTGAGTTGTTGCTCGGCACTGAGGCGCCGTTGACCGCGGGCACTCTTTGGATTCGGTGTCCTTATTTCAGTAACCAGATCACCTTGGCAATCACCATACACCCCTGTGGTACTAATATAGATTAAATGTCTTGCTTGTTGACCCTGACCAAGGACCTGTAAAAGGGCTTTTGTCCTCAAATCAACCGCGCCAAAATTATTGGGAGGGGCTAAATGAATGACCGATGGCGCTAAATGAATTAATCGGCTTAACGTTGATGGTTGGTCTAAATTGCCGTAAATAGGTACAACGCCTTGGCTACGAAAATAAGCCATTTTCTCTTTCTGGCTCGTTAAAACAAAAACTCGATGAGTTTTGACTAAAATAGGCAACATACGCATGCCAACATCACCACAACCAATAATCAGCAATCTTGGCTTACGAAATATGGTTCGTCTAAATAGGGTCATACGTTAAATAGTAATCGTTTTTGAAAGGAAGTATTTTGGAAGCAAATCGTGTCGTTGCAATTACCCTTCAAACCAGTGGTAAATCGTTTGAAGTTAACCCAGATGAGTCTATTCTAGATGCCGCATTACGACAAAGCATTATTCTAGCCTACGGCTGTAAAAATGGCGCTTGTGGTTCGTGTAAGGCCAAAGTGCTCAGCGGCGAATATATGATGGGCCCCCATAATGCCTCAACCCTTACAGATGATGAAAGGGCAAGAAATATCGCTCTACTGTGCTGCACCTTTGCTAAAACAGATTGCACAGTCTCAGCCAGAGAAATCGAATCTGATGGACAATTCCCCATCAAAAAAGTTCCCTGTCGCGTTGCAAAAATGACGCAAGCAAGTCATGATGTGATGATCTTACAACTACAACTTCCGTCGACCGAGCGTTTTAGCTTTTTAGCTGGTCAATATATTGAGTTTTTACTAAAAGATGGTAAACGGCGAGCGTATTCTATTGCCAGTGCCCCCCACCAAGAGGGCCCAATCGAACTGCATCTGCGCCACCTTCCTGGCGGACGCTTCACAGATCATGTTTTTGGAGTTAACCCATCACTCCTAATGAAAGAGAAGGATATACTGCGTTTTGAGGGCCCTATGGGGAGTTTTTTCTTAAGAGAGGACTCGCTTAAGCCAATTATTTTCATTGCATCAGGTACGGGTTTTGCGCCAATTAAGGCGATTATTGAGGATGCCGTGCATCGCAACATCCACCGACCAATGACGCTCTATTGGGGTGGGCGTAGACCAACCGATCTGTATCAAGAGGATTTGATCCGTGCTTGGGTTAAAACTATCCCTCAATTTCAATATATACCAGTTATTTCAGATGGCCTACCTGAGGATCATTGGCAGGGTCGCACAGGTTTTGTCCATCAAGCGGCAATGCAAGATTTTCCAGATATGAGTAACCATCAGATCTATGCCTGCGGCGCACCGATTGTTGTTTCGAGCGCCCAAAAAGATTTTATTTCATTGTGTAAACTATCGGAGGAGGAGTTCTATGCTGATGCCTTTACCTCCGAGGCAGATTTATAAAATTTGCTTGTCATCTTAAAAAATTAAAATACTCTTTATTGACCCTTTTGTAGGTAACCCTATGCACGATACGCACTCTATTATGTTTATTACTAAAAGACCAGATATTGAGATGGTCAGCGGGGAGGGTTCTTGGCTAACCGATCATGAAGGTAAACAGTATCTGGATTTTGTGCAAGGATGGGCGGTAAATTGTTTGGGGCACAGTAACCCAGGAATCATCTCGGCTCTAGAAACACAGGCGCGAAAAGTCATCAATCCTAGCCCAGCCTTTTACAACCAACCGATGATCGAACTAGCTGATCTGCTCACCAAGCATAGCTGCTTTGATAAAGTTTTTTTTGCAAATAGCGGTGCTGAAGCAAACGAGGGCGCAATTAAACTCGCTAGAAAATGGGGAAAAATTCATAAAGATCACGCTTTTGAGATTATTACCTTTGACCATAGCTTTCATGGCCGCACTATCGCTACAATGAGCGCCTCTGGCAAACCCGGTTGGGACACAATGTACGCTCCACAAATTCCTGGTTTTCCAAAAGCAGATTTAAATGATCTAGACTCGGTCGAGCGCCTTATTAATCCAAAAACCGTGGCTATTATGCTTGAGCCAGTCCAAGGAGAGGGTGGCGTTATTCCAGCCACACCAGAGTTCATGCAGGCACTGCGCGCTTTAACGAAAAAGCATGGTATTTTACTCATTGTTGATGAAGTACAGGCAGGTTGTGGGCGAACTGGTAAACTTTTTGCCCACCAACTCAGTCATATTGAGCCAGATATTATGACCCTAGGAAAAGGTATCGGTGGGGGCGTTCCACTAGCAGCACTTCTATGCACCGATGCGGTGGCTTGCTTTGAACCGGGTGATCAAGGTGGCACCTATAATGGCAATCCCCTCATGTGCGCAGTTGGTGTCAGCGTCATCCAACAACTCACTGCACCTGGCTTTTTGGATGAGGTCATTGCCAAAGGTGCGTATTTAAAGTCGCGATTACTAGAAACGTCTGCTGAATTCGGTTTAGATGGTGAACGGGGGGAAGGCTTACTTCGGGCACTCAAACTCGGCCGTGATATTGCCAACGAACTCGTAGAAGAGGCTCGAATCATGGCACCCATCGGCTTAATTATTAACGCGCCTCGTCCGAATTTATTGCGATTTATGCCAGCACTAACCGTAAGCCGATCTGAAATTGATCAAATGCTTGTAATGCTTAAACAATTATTGCGTCACTCACCCAAATAAGCTTTGCTAATGCGTGGATCATGCAGTAATTCTTCACCCGTCCCCGCAATGGTAATTAAGCCACTCTCCATCACATAGGCACGATCTGCAATTGATAAAGCCCTTTGAGCATTTTGCTCAACTAATAAAATTGTCATCCCCTGTTTAGCAATTTGCTCTATCACTTGAAAAACTGTTTCAACCATCATCGGAGATAAACCCATCGATGGCTCATCTAAGAGTAATAATGAAGGCTTGCCCATGATCGCCCTAGCCATCGCCACCATCTGTTGCTCACCGCCTGATAAAGTGCCCGCTAACTGATGTAATCGTTCTTTGAGGCGCGGAAAATACGCAAAAATTTGCTCCAAATCCTCTCTGATGTCATCCATCCTTAAATAAGCACCCATTTGTAGATTTTCCAGAACGGTCATACCTGCAAAAACTCCTCGCCCCTCTGGGACGAGCGCTAAACCCCGAGCTAATAACTCCTCAGGTCGGCCACAAATTCGCCAAGCCTGCAAATGAATCTCTCCATGAGTAGGTATGATTAATCCAGCAATAGCCTTGAGTGTGGTCGACTTACCAGCACCATTCGAACCAATTAAACAAACTAGCTCCCCTTGATGAACTTCTAAGTTCAGGCCTTTGACTGCACAAATATTGCCATAAGCAACTTGAAGTTCTTTAATCCTGAGCATCTCTTAGCCGACTGATCCTAAATAAGCAGTAATTACTAATGGGTTTCTACGAACATCTTCAGGCGCACCGGTGGCAATAACTCGGCCATTATCTAAGACAGTAATTACATCACACAACCCCATGACTAAGCCAACGTCATGCTCGATCATCAAAATACTAGTGCCGTCTTGCCTGATGCGTTCTAAAAGAACTTTTAACTCTCTTTTTTCCGTTTGATTCATGCCAGCAGCTGGTTCATCTAAGGCGAGTAACTTTGGGCTAGTTGCAAGTGCTCTAGCAATCTCTAAGCGACGCTGATCACCATATGACAAATTTTTTGCTAACTGACTAGACTCTTTAGCAATACCCACATATTGTAATAACCGCTCAGCCTCAACTGATATAGCCTTTTCCTCTGCACGTTCAGCCCTCGTATGAAACGCCGCAGCCCAGAAACCTGCTTTCGTTCGAATGTGCCGTCCAATCATGACATTTTCTAAGGCTGTCATCTCTTTAAATAAACGAATATTCTGAAAAGTTCTAGCAATACCCGCTTGTACTACTTGATCTACCGCACCTGGATTATAAGTTTGCCCCGCTAATTCAAATACTCCACCATCAGGGGTATATAAGCCTGTCATTACATTAAAAAAGGTGGTCTTACCCGCACCATTCGGGCCAATTAAACCAACAATTTGACCTCGCAGCACCTCCAGATGAGCCTGCTCTAGCGCCTGCAATCCTCCAAAATGCTTCACTACTCCCCGAATTCGTAATAACGGTGTTTCTGAGTTCATGCTTAGGCCACTTTTGGCCATAAGCCTTTGGGTTTATATCGGACAACTAGAACCAGCGCGGTACCGTACAGGAGTTGCCGAATGATTTCTGAGTCCAAGAGCACTTGGCCAAATAAAAGCCTTTGCAAGGGCTCTAAGGTGGCTCTTAAAAACTCTGGAAACGCCGCAAGCAAAATAGCTCCTAAAATGACGCCCGGTATATGGCCCATACCACCTAACACAACCATGGCCAAAACTACAATTGACTCAGACAAAGAAAAGGACTCTGGTGATATAAATCCCTGGAAGGAAGCAAATAAAGCGCCTGAGATGCCGCCAAATGATGCGCCGATGGCAAATGCAAGTAACTTTAAATTGCGGGTATTTAGCCCCATCGCTTGAGCAGCAATTTCATCTTCTCGAATTGCTACCCAAGCTCTACCAATCCTCGAATCCTGAATACGTAAACTAACAATCATGACCGCAATCACTAAAATTAAAAATAAGTAATAATAAAAAATGACAGATGGAATCGTTACTCCCCATAGTTGGAAAGACTTCCCAAAAGAGAATGACCCCATGGCAATAGCGTCAATATTATTTATTCCCTTAGGACCGTTCGTGATATTCAAAGGACGATCCAAATTATTTAAAAAAATTCGGATAATTTCACCAAATCCCAAAGTGACAATGGCTAAATAATCCCCCCGCAACTTCAATGTGGGTGCGCCAAGTAAGATCCCAAAAAAAGCTGCTACGAGTGCGGCTATTGGCAGGATAATCCAATAACTTGTATGCACCCCTCCAGGAAATATTGCCGAAATAGTACTAAAAGAATTTGCTAAATGAGGCGATGCTAATAAACCTGCAGCATAGGCACCTACAGCATAAAACGCAATATATCCAAGATCTAGTAAGCCTGCAAAACCAACCACAATATTCAGTCCCAAGGCCAAGAAAACATAAAGCAAGGCAAAATCAAGTACACGTACCCAATAATTACCTCCTGTGAAAACACATACCCATGGGGCAAGACAAAGCACCCCAACTAGAATAAAAAGCCAATATCTTTTTGAAAGTTGAGGTGACGGGTAACGCATACTATTGAGGAAATCCATCTATGCTCGATCCCTCAGTTTTTCTCCTAAAATTCCCGAAGGTCGAAATACGAGCACCAGGATTAAGACCAAAAATGCAAAAATATCTTGATAATTTGAGCCGAAGATTCCGCCAGACAGAGTTCCAATGTATCCCGCACCTAAGGCTTCTATTAACCCCAGCAAAAGCCCGCCTAACATCGCCCCTGGAATATTGCCAATACCCCCTAAAACTGCCGCTGTAAAAGCCTTTAATCCGGGCATAAACCCCATATAAAAATGCGCTGAGCCGTAATTAGAAGCAATCATGACCCCGGCAAGAGCAGCTAAAGTTCCCCCCAGAATAAAGGTATACGAAATGACCCGAGTCGTATTCACACCCATCAGTCCTGCAACTTGAGGATTCTCGGCGGTTGCCCGGATGGCCCGACCGAAACGCGTTTTCTTGACTAAAAACAGTAATGCAACCATGACGATGAGGGCTGTTAGCATAATAATTAACTCTTTCACGGTCACTAGTGCCCCAGTTCCAAAAATTGCCAGTGAGTGCTCAGGTAATAATTGCGGAAAATTCAGCGGAGTTCTCCCCCAAATGATCATCGCAATCGTTTGTAACAAAATAGACATGCCAATCGCTGAGATCAATGGCACTAGACGAGGAGCATTGCGCAGAGGACGGTAGGCCATCTTTTCAATATAAAAACTCAGGACTGCACATCCAGACATGGCAACTAATAAAGCCGCAACTAAAATAAGCCATACAGGTATTGTTGGGAAAAAAGCCAATAGGTTTTTAATGACAACCAGGGCTATTAGCGCTCCAAACATCAAAACTTCGCCATGCGCAAAATTAATGATGCCTAAAACCCCGTATACCATCGTATAGCCCAGTGCTATTAAAGCGTAAATGCTTCCAAGGACAAGGCCGTTGAGAATTTGTTGTAAGAAAATATCCATAGAAAACGGCAAACTTTCATCTGCCGTATTCAGATCTATTGCATCTTTACAACTTCAAGAGTGAGAATCTTTTTATCTTTAAATTGACTTAATGTAATGTAACTTTCCTTTAAATCCCCCTTTTCGTCAAAAGTGATTTGCCCACTTAAACCTGCATAGTTAGTCGTCGGTATCGCTTTTAAAATATCTGCAGCATTTGTGGAGTTCGATCTTTTCATGGCATCCACGATGATCATCACAGCGTCATACGCCATCGGTGCATAAATTTGAACTTCTGTTTTAAATCTTTCTTGATAATTTTTTAAAAAATTAGCGCTATTGTTTAAGCTTTCCTTTGGAACACCGACGGTCGAGCAAACAATATTTTCAACTGCATCACCAGCTAACTCATATAGGGTCGGACTACAAATACCGTCACCGCCAATGATCTTAGCCTTGATACCCAATTCTTTAGCTTGCTTGGCAAATGGACCGCCTGTTGCAGCCATTCCACCAAATAAAATAATATCTGGATTTTTAGCTTTAATATTTGTCAGAATAGCTTTAAAGTCAGTTGCTTTATTATTGGTGGCCTCGTGAATTACTATTTTGGATCCGCTAGAAATAATCTTTTTTTCAAACTCATCAGCTAGGCCTTTACCGTATTGGGTTGCATCATCGACGATAGCAATTGACTTCCCTTTCAGAGTCTCGATGGCAAATTTTGCTAAAACTGGACCCTGTTGAGCATCTGTACCAACCATCCGATAAGCAGTTTTATATCCCTGCTTGGTATATTCCGGATTGGTTGAGGATGGCGAAATTTGTACAATTCCCGCTTCGCTATAAATCTTTGAAGCTGGAATCGTTACCCCGGAATTGAGATGCCCTACTACTGCAACTACTTTACTATCTACCAGTTTTTGTGCCACCTGAGTACCTAATTTAGGATCTCCAGCATCATCTTCACCGAGCAGTTCTAGAGTAATCGCTTTTCCATTAATCGTTAAACCTTGTCGATTGATTTCCTCAACGGCCAGACGAGCGCCGTTCTCATTATCTTTGCCTAAATACGAGTCCGGTCCAGTGAGTGGGGCAACATTTCCTATCTTTATGACTACCCCAGAAGTTGCAGTCTCTTTCTTACTGCAACCAAATAACCAAGCAGAAACCAGGACAACCGCTAATACCCTTAAAGCTTGATAATAATTATCACATCCTAATTTCAAAAACATATTGAACTCCTCATAGTGTGTAAATCACGGCTTTGCTAATCGATTCATTTTGACTACTAGACCCAATGCAACAAGCACTCCATATGAACTCAACTCAGTCTACATTTAAACCCTTGGGTAATGCAAATACTGTACTCTCCACAACCCCTTCTAAGGATCTGACTTGTTTTGGGCCAAACTCTTTAATTCTGGCAATAATCGACTGTGCTAAAGCTTCTGGCGCAGAAGCGCCAGCAGTCAAGCCAACTCTTCGAACACCTACAAACCATGCTGGGTCGAGTTGCGAAGGATCATCGACCATGTAGGATTTTATACCGAGCTTTTCAGATAGTTCCCTCAAACGATTAGAGTTCGAACTATTAGGACTTCCCACGACAATAACAAGTTCAACCTGTGGAGCCATTATTTTTACCGCGTCTTGCCGATTTTGCGTTGCGTAACAAATATCCTGTTTTTTCGGTTGGGTGATCTTAGGATACTTAACCGTCAAAGCTTGGACAATTTCTTTCGTTTCATCGATCGACAAGGTAGTTTGGGTGACATAGCTAATTGGCATATCTACTGGATAAGTTAATTGTTCGACGTCGTCCATCGTTTGAATTAAATCAATACTGCCAGGTATCTGACCCATCGTACCTTCAACCTCAGGATGCCCAGCATGTCCAATCATCAAGATCTTAAAGCCCTCACGGTGCATCTTCAAAACCTCAACATGCACCTTTGTCACCAGTGGACAAGTCGCATCAAAAATCCGAAAACCCAAGCGCTGAGCTTCACTCTTAATCGCTGGAGATACGCCGTGCGCACTAAATACCAACGTAGATCCTGGTGGAACTTGACTCAACTCGTCAATAAAGATTGCCCCACGCGACCTCAAATCTGCCACCACATATTGATTATGAACAATCTCATGACGCACATAAATTGGCTGGCCAAATTTCTCCAAAGCTTGATTCACAATCGAAATTGCTCGGTCAACACCCGCACAAAAACCTCTTGGCTGCGCCAACAAAATTTCACCAGAATGATGCGTCTGATTCGTAGGCACTGGAGATTCTTTTTGGTCCATAAGTGTCAGCAATTTTTACAAAATAGAAATGATCTTTACTTCAAATGTAATTGTCTTACCAGCCAACGGGTGATTAAAATCAAACCAAGCACCCTCTTCGTCAATGGCTTGCAATATACCAGCATATTGACCACCCATCGGAGCATTAAATTCAACCATATCACCAATTTCAAAGGCCTGCTCTATATCGCTATTCTTTTGCAAGGTTTGTTGACTGACCTTTTGAATCAATTCCGGATTGCGTATACCAAAACCCGCCTCCGGAGCCAACGTAAAAGTCTTATGCTCGCCCTGTGCCAAACCCAACAATACTGTTTCCAAAGTTGGTGCAAACTGCTCCCCCCCCATCAACAATGTCGCCGGCTTATCAGTAAATGTATTGACGATGTCACCCCCTTCGGGCAAACCAATTCGATAGTGCAAAGTCAAAAAAGAATCAATTTTTACAATTTGTGTCATACCCCTATTGTAGCTAGAGCGCCAAACTCTTCGCCAATTCACTCTTGGCCGATTATGATGCGCCCTAGAGAAAGACTTCTCAGCGATGGTGCACAAGCTCTGAGCGATGCAGAACTACTAGCTATCTTTTTGAGAAGCGGCTCCAAAACACGCAATGCGATTGAGCTATCTCAAGATTTGCTCCAAAGCTGTGGGGGTATGCGCGCCCTATTATTTAGTAATTTAGAAGAGTTTTCAAAGATTAACGGCCTAGGACTGGCCAAATGGGCCCAGTTTCAAGCAGCGCACGAAATCGTGAAACGCGCGCTCAAAGAACAACTTGCGGCCTGCGTAGTTCTTAGCTCACCGGGCCTAACCCGTGAATTTCTTCAAACAGCTATAGGCCACTTACCACATGAAGTTTTTTCATGTCTTTTTTTAAACATGCAAGGCGCTTTAATCGAATTCAAAATCCTGTTTCGCGGAAGCGCCTCTCAAACAACTGTCCATCCCCGTGAAATTATTAAGGAAGCGCTGACACTTAATGCCAATTCGGTGATATTTGCTCATAACCACCCAAATGGAATTGCTTATCCAAGCGAAAGTGACCTCTCACTTACACATACAATGCAAAATATCTTAAATACCCTAGAAATTCATCTCTTAGACCACTGTATCGTAACCCATAATGGCTTCTTTTCTTTTGCGGATGCAGGTATTCTGTAAAACGATTACTGTTAATAATCTGCTAATGGTATTGCTATAGTCAAATCAAAGATGCTATAATCAGAATCTTTAGTACTAATAATGAAGGAGTGTGTCATGGCTCGAGTATGCCAAGTCACCGGGAAAAAGCCGATGGTCGGTAACAATGTTTCCCATGCAAACAATAAAACAAAGCGTCGTTTTTTGCCTAATCTGCAAAACCGTCGTTTCTGGGTCGAATCTGAAAATCGTTGGGTCAGCTTACGCTTAACTAACGCTGGACTCCGCTTAATTGATAAAAATGGTATTGATTCCGTCCTGGCCGATGTGCGTGCCCGCGGCGTAATCTAACTGTATCCTCAATAAACTAAGTTATCAAACAGAGTAAGGTGTAAAAATGGCTAAAGGTGGACGTGAAAAAATCAAGTTGGAGTCGACTGCAGGTACTGGTCACTTTTATACAACAACTAAAAACAAAAGAACAACTCCTGAAAAAATGGAAATCATGAAGTTTGACCCGAAGGTTCGTAAACACGTTTCTTATAAAGAAACAAAAATTAAATAAAAGCGAGTTCTCAATAAAATCTTAGTAACCTTAAGAATTTAAAAGCAAAACAATGAAATACCAAAAAACCGCAAAAATTGCGGTTTTTTTATTAGGGTTTGATTGAGGCTGAATTGGGTGTTTTGTTTACACTTCTATACTTCTTCTAACCTATTTCATGCTGCATCTTTATCAAATCAGGGCCCGATTTAAACGTCTAAAGCCAGTCCAAAAGAGCAGCCTACGCATAAGTCCGTAATTTCAGTGAGAAGTTTTGTAATGATTGAATCCCACTCAACTCAGCTTTTTTACACCACGCCTGTAAATGCTCTACTAAGTGCTCCTTTGAAGCACTAGTCTTTAACCAAATCTGAGCTAATTCACGGCGCATTTCAATAAATATCCTAATTTGCTCATTAGCCAGCATCAATTTCTCAAGCTTAATCATTTCTATAGCGCTTAGTTTATTCTCGTCCTTACATAACCACTGGTGATTGTCAGCAAAGTCCCTAGCAGCAATTTTCATGTGCTCAACCTCTTCATTAAATGCTGTGCGTAATGATTTACTGTACTTAACCATGATTTCATAACGATGATGAATGACAGTCATCAGCAACTCCTCACCAGCATGTTTTAATTCGGTAGTTTTCAATTTCGGGATTTGTTTCTTCACTCTAGCTAGTCCAAAGCGCTCTAAACACGTGATATAAAACCAACCAATATCAAACTCATACCACTTACTAGATAATTTGGCGCTAGTCGCAAAAGTGTGGTGGTTATTATGCAGCTCTTCGCCACCAATTAAAATTCCCCATGGAACAATATTTGTCGAGGCGTCTTCGCAATCATAATTTCTATAACCCCAAAAATGTCCAATACCATTGATAACCCCAGCAGCAGTTATTGGAATCCACATCATTTGTATCGCCCAAATAAGTCCACCAAAAGCGCCAAATAAAATTAAATCAATCGTCAACATCAAGCCAACACCCTGCCACTGATATTTTGAGTAAATATTTCGCTCAAGCCAATCATCAGGAGTACCATGCCCAAATTTCTGCAGAGTTTCTTGATTCTTGCTCTCTATTCGGTATAAGTCAGCTCCCCGCCAAAATACACAGTCAAGCCCCAAAACTCTTGGGCTATGCGGGTCTTCTGCCGTTTCACACTTGGCGTGATGCTTGCGATGAATTGCAGCCCACTCTTTGGTAACCATCCCGGTTGTCAACCACAACCAAAAACGAAAAAAATGCGCCGGTAATGGGTGCAAGTCTAGTGCCCGATGCGCTTGGCAACGATGTAAAAAGATAGTCACGCTAGCAATAGTGATATGTGTCACTGCCAAAGTAAATACCAACAGGCCAATCCACGACAAGTCCCATAAGCCAGAGGCAATCCAAGATATCACAGAGGAATCAAAAAAAGATAGGTCGTTTTGCATGAAGATATATCTCTAAAAAAAGTACTCTTATTTTACTCTGATACAGCTAAACCCGAAGCTGGCAAATCTATTGACGGGTCTATTGGGTTGGGCCTTCTTTGTAAAATGGCCGCAAAAAAACCATCTGTTTCATGTTGGTGTGGCCATAGCTGCCAAAAAAATGAGTCTACAGATGCTCCAATTGGTAAATCGTTTTGTCGAGGAAATGGCGCTGTCAGAACAACTTTGGGGTCGAGTAACTCAAATTCTGGATGAATCTTTAAAAAAGCCTCTATGATCTCCTGATTTTCCTGTTTCAGGATGCTACACGTGGCATACACAAGTCGACCGCCCACCTTGAGTAATTTGGCTGCCGCAGTCAAAATCGAAAACTGTTTTGCCTGCAACTCAGCAACACTTTGTAGTGTCTGACGCCATTTCAAATCAGGATTGCGGCGAAGTGTGCCAAGACCACTACAAGGAGAGTCTACTAACACTCGGTCAATCTTGCCCGCTAAACGCTTTACTTTGGTATCGTTCTCGCTATCAATCCATACTGGATGCACATTGGATAAGCCACTTTTGGCAACCCGAGGCTTGAGCTTGGCAAGCCTTCGCGCTGAAATATCAAATGCGTATAAGCGCCCCATAGACTTCATCATCGCCCCTAGCGCTAGAGTCTTGCCACCAGCGCCAGCACAAAAGTCTACGACCATCTCGCCACGCTTTGGCGCAAGCAACATACTAAGAAGTTGGCTACCCTCGTCTTGAACCTCAAATTGCCCATCTTTAAAACTTGTTAAATTCTGCAATGCTGGCTTACCTAACATCCTAAAGCCAAGTTCAGAATGTGGGGTTGGTATCGATTGATATCGACCTCCCAAAGCATTCATTTGCTCTAAAAGGTCCTCTCTTTTAACCTTCATGGGATTGATCCGACAATCTAAATAAGCTGGCTTCATTAAAGCTTCTGCTAATAATTGCCGTTCTGACTCACCAAGTTGCGTGCTTAACTCTGCCCATAACCAATCTGGTAAATTAACGCGAATTACCGGCGACAAACTATCCCGAGGATAAGTAACAAAGCGTTGTAACCATTCAACTTCGCCCGGATGAGCTACAAATGCTAAATCAGCTAAAGCACTTTCAAAACGACTGCCTGATCCAAGACCACCTTCAGATAAGGCGATCATTAAACCTAATAAACCAATTCGTCTATATAGGGAACCGTTACCACTTTGAGCATATTGGGAAAGCTCTAACTTGCGTCGTAAAATTGCAAACGTTGCCTCCGCAATTAAAGCCCGATCTCGATTACCTAATTGCGCGTTCTCTCTAAAGTATTTACTGACCACCATGTCTGCTGGTGATGCTAAATTTAATACTTCAGGTAAGACTCTTAGCAAATGCTCTAGATGAACCGGCAAAGCCCTTGCTTTTGCCATAGCTGGGTTGTAAGGACTTTTTTTGGCAGGAGAAGTAACTCCTCCTGAGTTTAGGTTTCTCGCAACAACAGGCCTACCTGAGGAGTTTGGTTTTCTTTTTTGCACTGCCTTGCCACTTGATTTTGTTGGATTATTCATAAGTTTCTTTTTTCAAGTACGCCAACTAATCAGGGATTTGATTATGCAGATTCAATATCCTAGTATGAGCCCTAGATCCTCAATGACGACTTGTTATTTCATATACAGCATTGATCGTGGTAAAAATACTGGCTTTGCTCAGGACTGACACGAACTATACCGTTTTCAAGGAGTAACTGGTCTTTTAGAAACCATTCAATTGCTTGTGGATAGATTATATGTTCTATTTCTAAAACCCGGCGTGCCAAATCATCTTCCGTATCATTTGCACACACCGGCACAATGCCCTGAGCAATGATTGGACCAACATCCATTTCGCGCGTCACAAAGTGAACTGTGGCGCCGTGCCACTTAACACCGGTACTTAAAGCCTGCTGGTGCGTCTTTAAACCGGGGAAACTGGGCAACAAAGATGGGTGAATATTCATTAACTTCCCCATAAAATGATCTACAAATTGATCGGATAGCAAACGCATAAAGCCTGCTAAAAGAACTAAATCAGGCTGATAACTATCAATCAGCGCCATCAGAGCCTCATCAAACTGCGTTCTAGAGCTAAAACTTGCATGATCTAATACTGTCAGAGGAGCTCCAAACTCCCTTGCAACAAGGATTCCTTGGGCATTAGGCCGATTTGAAATAACTTGGGATATCTCAGATAACCCACCTCTTAATCGTTGAGCGTTTAAAATTGCTCTTAGATTTGAACCTTTACCAGAAATCAGGATAACTATTTTCTTCATGCCCCCTAATATAATTGAAATATTGTTGTGAAAGTTATTTGCGGAATGCCTCCTTCTTTTCATAGGACCCCATGCGCCCTAACCATCGGTAATTTTGATGGGGTGCACCAGGGGCATCTGGCATTGTTGAAAAAATTACAAATCCAAGCAAAACAGTTACAAGTTCAAACGTGTGTCTTAACGTTCGAGCCGCATCCAAAAGAGTTTTTTGACCCAGCTAATGCACCTGCAAGAATTTTGAATTTAAGAGATAAATTAGAAGCACTACAAGCAGCTAACATTGACCTTGTGGTTGTTGAGCGCTTTAATGCTAATTTTGCCAGTATGAGTCCTGAAGGATTTGTACAAAAGATTATTGTCGATGGCCTACGTGCAAAACATATTGTTGTTGGAGATGATTTTTGCTACGGAGCAAAGCGCGCCGGTAGCTTTACGACTCTTCAACAGGCTGGAAAAATGAGCGGCTTTACTGTTGAGTCCATGGATACAGTTCTTGACCAACAGCATACTAGAATCTCTAGCTCAGCCATTCGACAAGCGTTAAAAGATGGTCAAATTGCGCGAGCAAAACAGTTACTCGGACGACCATACACCATCAGTGGACATGTAATTCATGGCAAAAAACTTGGAAGAACCATTGGCTTTCCCACACTAAACCTAGCGATCTCAAGTAAAGCACGACCTAGAATACCTGCAATGAGAGGGATCTTTATTGTTCAAGTCCACGGCCTTGGCCCCTCCCCATTGCCAGCAGTAGCAAGTATTGGTGTTCGACCTACCGTTGAAGATGCTGGTCGAGTTTTACTTGAAACGCATATCTTTGACTTTAACCAAGCCGTTTATGGCAAAGTGATACGAGTCGAATTTATTGAAAAATTACGAGATGAGGCAAAATACCCTGATCTTGCCAGCTTGCAACAAGCAATCCATCAAGATGCTCAAAAAGCGATCAATTACTTTAAGAATGCGTCAAATGTCTGAAAATCAATACCCCGTTAATTTACTAGATACTCCCTTTCCAATGCGGGGAGATTTACCAAAAAGAGAGCCCGTCTGGATTAAGCAATGGCAAGAGAAAAAAATTTACCAACTCATCCGTAAAGCGCGCTTCGGGCAAAAAAAATTCATTCTCCATGACGGCCCACCCTACGCTAATGGGAGTATTCATATTGGCCATGCGGTGAATAAAATTTTAAAGGATATGATCATCAAGAGCCGATCATTGATGGGCTTTGATGCAATTTATGTCCCTGGTTGGGATTGTCATGGGATGCCTATTGAAATCCAAATTGAAAAAAAATATGGCAAGAGTCTATCTACTGCAGAAGTCCAATCTAAAGCAAGAGCCTATGCCGCCGAGCAAATAGCGCTGCAAAAGAAAGACTTTGAGCGTCTTGGTGTGCTGGGTGATTGGGAGAATCCCTATCTCACCATGAATTTCGAAAATGAAGCTAATGAATTACGGGCTTTAGCAAAAATCATGGCAAAGGGCTTCGTTTTTCGTGGACTGAAACCCGTTAATTGGTGCTTTGATTGTGGCTCAGCCTTAGCAGAAGCCGAAGTAGAGTATCAAGATAAAGAAGATCCTGCAGTGGACGTTGGATTTGCGTTTGCGCAGAATGATCTGCCTCAAATTGCCCAAATTTTTGGCCAAAATAATCTACCCAATAAACCAGGTAAGATCGTTATCTGGACCACAACTCCTTGGACTCTGCCTGCTAATCAAGCGCTCAATGTCCACCCAGAATTTTTGTATTCCTTAGTCGATGTTGGCACACAATTATTAATTCTAGCCACTGATCGTGTCAGCTTTTGCCTCGAATCCTATGGTCTTACAGGAGTCACACTAGGAACTTGTCTTGGTGAACAATTAACCGAGCTACGTTTTGCCCACCCCTTATTTAAACTAGATCCGTCTTACGCTAGATATGCGCCTGTGTATGCCGCGAATTATGTAACTCTAGACACAGGTACCGGTATCGTGCATGCTGCCCCTGCTTATGGCGAAGAGGACTTTAAGTCGTGTAAAGCACATGGGCTAAATGATAGCGACATTCTCAATCCGGTCATGGGTAATGGCGTTTATGCTTCTACTACAGGAATATTTGGCGGACAATTTATTTGGAAAGCAAATCATCAAATCGTCCAAGCATTAGATGATGCTGGCTCGCTGCTAAAGTCCATTACCTACAAGCACTCCTATATGCATTGCTGGCGACATAAAACCCCCATTATCTACCGAGCAACCTCGCAATGGTTTGCCAGTATGGATAAAAAATCTGCTGGGCAATCACATAGTCTTCGGGAAGTTGCTCTTGCTGGAATCGAATCCACCCAGTTTTATCCAGCATGGGGCCAGCAAAGGCTGCGCGGTATGATCGCCAATCGGCCAGATTGGACCCTGTCTCGACAAAGACAATGGGGGGTGCCAATGGCTTTTTTTGTGCACCGCGAAACAGGCGAGCTGCACCCGCAGACAATTTTGCATATGGAGCAAATTGCGCAATTAATTGAAAGTCAAGGTATCGAAGCATGGCAAGACCTTGACCCTGCCACAATCTTATTGGGTGATGCACCCTTCTATGAAAAAAATAAAGATACCTTAGACGTCTGGTTTGATTCGGGTACAACGCACTGGCATGTTATTCGCGGTTCGCACGCTGCCTCTCTGATGAATGATGCAGCCGGCAACCCCAACTCTGATGAGCGCTGGGCAGATCTCTACCTCGAAGGCTCGGATCAGCATCGTGGCTGGTTCCACTCCTCACTATTAACCGGTGCGATGCTCGATGGTAAGCCGCCCTACCGCGCACTCTTGACCCATGGTTTTACTGTAGATGGTCATGGCAGGAAAATGAGTAAATCCCTTGGAAATGTGATTGCACCCCAAGAAGTATTCGATAAAATGGGCTCTGAAATTATTCGCCTATGGGCCGCCTCCACAGATTACTCAGGAGAGATGACTATCTCCGATGAAATCTTAAAACGTGTAGTTGAAAGTTATCGCAGAATTCGTAACACCCTGCGTTTTTTACTTGCTAACATCAGTGATTTTGACCCAAAGATCAATTCCCTCAAAACAGCTGATTTGCTAGAAATTGACAGGTATATGCTTTGTCTTACCGCTCAAGTTCAATCCGAAATCTTAGCTTGTTATCAGCGCTATGACTTCCATAATGCCGTTGCACGAATAATGACCTTTTGTTCAGAAGATCTCGGCGGTTTTTATTTAGATATTCTCAAAGATCGTTTGTATACCCAAGCCCCAAATTCTCCCATGCGCCGTTCTGCGCAAACTGTCCTTGGACAGATTACGCAAGCCATGTTAAGGTGGATGGCACCCTTTTTATCCTTCACCGCCGAAGAAGTCTGGCAAATCTTATATCCCAATCAAACCGGTAAGGAAACTATTTTTACGGAACTGTTTGAAGAAATTGAACTGCCAGACGAAGCGCCAACTTTACTGTCAAAGTGGGGTACGCTGCGGCAATTTAGACAAGAAGTAACCAAAGCCATTGAACTAGAACGAGAAGTAGGTAAAGTCGGCTCTTCACTGCAGGCTGAAATTACCATCTTAGCTTCAGAAAAAGATGCCCAAATTTTGCAAAGCTTAGCCGATGACCTCAAATACATGACAATCACCTCTAGTGCTCAAACTAAATCTGCACTAGATATCGGCGCCCCCCTCCAAGTTCTCGTTCGAGCGAGTCCTCATCCAAAGTGTACGCGTTGCTGGCATTACCGAGCCGACGTTGGATTACAGGCTGAGCATCCCCACTTATGTGGACGTTGCTTCGAGAATTTGTTTGGGACTGGTGAGACGCGACAATGCGCTTAAATTGAAACGATTCTTCAGGGAAAATTGATGGCAAAAACGAACTCGGCAATGAATAGCTCTTATCAATTTATTTTGTGGTTAGGTTTGTCTATCTGTGTGATTATCATCGATCAACTGACTAAAATAATTGCCCTCAATAGCCTTCTACCAAACACCAGTCAACGTGTGAATGCGATGATGAACTGGGTACTTGTCTTTAACCCTGGAGCAGCTTTTTCTTTTCTAGCAGATGGACTTGCTTGGCAAAAATGGTTTTTTATTGGCATAGGTCTAGTCGCTTCAGTCACAATCCTTTGGTTACTCAAGCGCCATTCGAAGGAATCGTTATTCTGCTTTTCTTTAGCACTCATTTTAGGGGGGGCGGTAGGCAACTTAATTGATCGCTTTGCTTACGGCGCTGTAGTAGACTTTATTGATGTGTATTATCAACAGTTTCACTGGCCAGCTTTTAATGTTGCAGACAGCGCCATAAGCCTAGGTGCTGCTCTATTGATTTTTGACGAGTTAAGGCGCGTAGTCAAAAAACGTTAGGAACTATGTATTTACTCAACAAACATATTGTTTTAGGTATCTCTGGTGGTATTGCTGCCTATAAGACCCCGGAACTCGTGCGTCTTTTTATTAAAGAAGGGGCTCAGGTTCAAGTTGTGATGACGCAGGCTGCAACACACTTTGTGACTCCGACTACTTTGCAAGCTGTATCTGGAAATCCTGTCTTCATCAGTCAATGGGATGATCGTATTCCCAACGGGATGGCTCATATTGAGCTTTCTAGAAAAGCTGACGCAGTTGTGATCGCCCCAGCCAGCGCAGATCTCATGGCAAAGCATTCCTTGGGCCTAGCAGATGATCTCTTATCAACCCTACTCATTGCCCGCGGTTGTGAAGAACAGGGCTCTATCCTGCCGTGCCCCCTACTCATGGTGCCGGCAATGAATTTACAAATGTGGCAGCATGTCGCTACCCAACGCAGTGTGGCTAGGCTAAAAGCTGATGGCGTCATCATCCTTGGCCCAGCTAGTGGTCCCCAAGCTTGCGGCGAAGTCGGAGCTGGTCGTATGCTCGAACCCGAAGAAATTCTCGAGGGTCTGTGCGCTTTTTTTCAGCCGAAAACCTTACTAGGAAAACGGGTAGTTGTAACAGCTGGCCCAACCTATGAGGCTATTGATCCAGTTCGTGGTCTCACGAATAAAAGCTCCGGAAAAATGGGCTTTGCTATTGCCAAAGCAGCGCTAGAAGCAGGTGCATCCGTGCATTTAATTGCTGGCCCCGTCCACTTACCAACGCCTCTGGAGTTTACTGGGATGATTCGGCGAACAGACGTCTTAAGTGCTGCTGATATGGCAAATGCAGTTGAATCTGCTAAAGACTGCGATATTTTCTTCTCTGTTGCAGCCGTCGCAGACTGGAAAATCATCAATCCATCTTCCCAAAAAATCAAAAAATCGGACTCTTTAAGTCCTACCTTAGAGTTTGCTCTCAATCCTGACATCTTGGCTCGCATGGCTGCTAACTCCGCCCAAAGACCATTTTGCGTTGGCTTTGCCGCCGAGACGCAACACGTTTCTGAATTTGGGCAAGCTAAACGAATCGCTAAAAATGTGCCCCTCTTGATCGCTAATCATGGACCCGATACCTTCGGACAAGACCATAATCAAGTCAGCTTAATTGATGCAAGTGGTGTTTATCCTCTACAGCAAATGGATAAGCTAAGACTTGCTCGGGAAATCATTGCTCAGGTTGTGCAACGTTTACCAGCGTAACGCTGTTCCCATAGCAATGCATCTTGCCACTTCTTTAACCCCTTTAAACTCTATTTATGCAAAAGTTACAAGTCAAAATTTTAGATGAACGGATGCGCAGTCAACTACCCAGTTATGCCACTCCGGGGAGTGCCGGCCTCGATCTGAGAGCCTGTATCAGCGAGCCTATTGACATTGCTCCTGGGCAGACCCTATTAATTCCAACGGGTATTGCAATCCATGTTGCAGATCCAGGCTACTGTGCGATCATTTTGCCTCGCTCTGGGCTTGGTCACAAACATGGCATTGTCTTGGGTAATTTGGTTGGTCTCATCGACTCGGATTATCAAGGCCAACTCATGGTGAGTACTTGGAACCGAGGTCAACAAAATTTTCAGATCTGTGCCATGGATCGCTTAGCACAACTAGTGATTGTGCCCGTCGCTCAAGTCGAGTGGGAGGTCGTTGAGGACTTCTCCACCAGCACGAGAGGCACTGGTGGATTTGGGAGTACCGGTAAGAGTTAAGTCTCTTCAGATGTCTCTGTAGACGCAGCCTTGCCCTTTGTAACAGCAGCCTGGATGGTAAGCACTACCTCATCTTTGTCCGCTACATCAACTAAGACTGTGCCACCATTGAGTAGGCGTCCAAAAAGTAACTCATCGGCTAGGGCTTTACGAACAGTATCTTGAATTAAACGTTGCATAGGTCTGGCACCCATTAATGGGTCAAAACCTTTTTTAGATAAGAAAGTTCGTAGTGCCGGGGAGAAAGTCGCATCCACTTTTTTCTCGTGTAACTGCTCCTCTAGTTGCATGAGGAATTTATCGACAACGCGCAGAATAATCGACTCATCAAGACCTTTAAAGGACACAATCGCATCTAGACGATTTCTAAATTCTGGGGTAAACATACGCTTAATATCAGCCATCTCATCCCCAGCTTCTCGAGGATTTGTAAATCCAATGGTCGATTTATTCATCGTTTCAGCGCCAGCGTTAGTCGTCATGATAATAATTACATTACGAAAATCAGCTTTACGACCGTTGTTATCCGTTAATGTCCCATGATCCATGACTTGGAGCAATATATTAAAAATATCAGGATGCGCTTTTTCGATTTCATCGAGTAATAAAACACAGTGCGGTTTTTTGTTCACTCCCTCAGTGAGCAAACCACCTTGATCAAAACCAACGTATCCAGGAGGCGCGCCAATTAAGCGACTAACTGCATGCCTTTCCATATACTCCGACATATCAAAGCGCAATAACTCCACACCCATAATAAAAGCTAGTTGCTTAGCAACTTCTGTTTTACCAACGCCGGTAGGGCCTGAGAATAAAAAGGACCCTATTGGCCTATCGATTTTTCCAAGTCCTGCCCTAGCCATCTTAATGGACGATGCTAAAGCTTCAATTGCAGGGTCTTGCCCAAATACAACGCTCTTTAAGTCCCGATCCAGGGTCTGCAATTTACTTCTGTCATCTTGACTAACCGATTGCGGTGGAATCCGGGCAATTTTAGAAACAATCTCCTCAATCTCTACCCGGCCAATCGTTTTTTTCTGTTTCGATTTTGGCAAAATTCGTTGCGCCGCACCAGCCTCATCAATCACATCAATTGCTTTATCTGGTAACTGCCGATCATTAATATATCTTGATGACAACTCAGCAGCAGCGCTTAAGGCGTTTTGAGAATACTTCACGCCATGATGCTCTTCAAATCGGGACTTTAGACCCCGCAAGATTTGCACGGTTTGATCAATACTTGGTTCTAAAACATCAATTTTTTGGAAGCGTCTAGATAGCGCAGCGTCTTTTTCAAAAATGCCACGATACTCCGTGAAGGTAGTTGCTCCGATACACTTCAACTGACCGCTAGATAAAGCAGGTTTTAATAAATTACTGGCATCCAAAGTCCCGCCAGAAGCTGCGCCAGCCCCAATCAGGGTGTGAATTTCATCAATAAATAAAACCGCATTGACATTATCTTTTAAGGACTTCAAAACAGCCTTCAAGCGCTGCTCAAAATCCCCGCGATATTTAGTGCCAGCAAGCAAAGCCCCCATGTCCAGAGAATAAACAACCGCATCTTTTAGAATTTCCGGGACTTCATTTTGGGTCACTCGCCATGCTAAGCCCTCCGCAATTGCAGTCTTACCAACACCCGCCTCACCAACCAACAGCGGGTTATTTTTGCGGCGACGGCACAATATTTGGATAACCCGCTCAACCTCGTGTTCACGGCCAATGAGCGGATCAATCTTGCCTTGTTTTGCTAATTGATTTAAATTTTGTGTGAACTGTTCTAACGGGCTATCTTTACCAGTGCCAGCGGCAGTCTCATCCGAGTCACTATTTTGCTGGTCTTGCTTGACCGACTCAGCCTGATCCTTACGAATTCCATGACTAATAAAATTCACCACATCCAGCCGAGTTACTCCCTGTTGTTGCAGGTAATAAACCGCATGCGAATCTTTTTCTCCAAAAATAGCAACCAATACATTGGCCCCAGTAACTTCTTTTTTTCCACTAGATGTGGACTGGACATGCATAATGGCTCGCTGGATTACCCTTTGGAATCCTAAAGTTGGTTGCGTATCTACTTCTTCTGTGCCCGGTACAACGGGCGTATTGTCGTTAATGAAATTCTTGAGTTGGATGCGAAGATCAACAATATTGACCGCGCAAGCTTTTAACACATCCACTGCCGTGGCATTATCTAACAAAGCACACAATAGATGCTCAACGGTAATAAACTCATGCCGAGCAGCCCTTGCATCTACAAAAGCCATATGCAGACTAACTTCTAATTCTTGAGCAATCATACTTCCTCCATCATGCACTGCAAAGGGTGACCCGATTTACGGGAGATTTCAGTTACTTGCGCTACCTTGGTTACAGCCATGTCATGGGTATAAACCCCACAAACACCTTTTCCTTCCATATGTACTTGTAACATAATTCTAGTAGCTGTTTCCTGATCTTTATGAAAATACTCCTGAATAATCATCACTACAAATTCCATTGGGGTGAAATCGTCATTTAATAAAATAACCCGGTACAAAGGGGGAGGTTCAACTTTTTGAACTTCCCGATCTAAAACTGTTGCCCGACCATCATCTTTTAAAGGCTTGGTCGGACGAATTGCTAAAAGCGGTTTTTTACTCAATTTCTGGCTCATACTATGATTCTAATCATTAATTAATTTACTGTTTATTTTTGACCGAGTGGCGATAAATTTGATCATTTAGGTGCTAAAAAGCAAAAAAGTGTGAAAAAATCCCACACCTAAGGGGAAATACTAATACGTTTTCACCTATTTCATCTTGACAGAAGAGCAAATAAAGCCAACAATCTCATACATGTGTATTAATTTTAATACACAAGGCTTGTTGTTGTGTTAGCTATCATATGTTTTTCACGCTTCAAGATTGATCCTTTATATGTAATGGAGTTCGAATGGCAACCGGTGTCGTAAAATGGTTTAATGATGCAAAAGGTTTTGGGTTTATCAAACCTGATGATGGAGAAGAAGAGTTATTTGCTCACTTCAGTGCAATCACAATGAGTGGCTTTAAAACCCTCAAAGAAGGTCAAAAGGTAACTTTTGATATTACTCAAGGCCCAAAAGGCAAACAAGCGACTAATATCCAAGGCGGTTGATTGAGCTAATCCTTTATAGGATGTTTTGCAAAGAAGCCCCTCGAGAGGGGTTTTTTTAGCTTGCCTTTAAACTAGTCTTTTAGCTAACTTCTTAGTTAGACTTTTATCTTTTTTAGCTAATCTACTGAAAACTCAACTACTTGGATTAGTTGTAAGAGTCTAGGGATACATGCAAAAATTCCGCACAACCCGTCGACCCTCAAATCATACCCCCCAAGGTTTAATCGCTGCTTTTAATGCTTGATATCCTTCAATATATAACGGACGATTTGGGCTATAAACTCGATCGAAGGCTTTGAGTTGCTCATCCAACCAATTTGCCAACTTCTCATTGCCAGGATTGGCCGCCTTATAAGCCTCATTGATAAGCACAAAATGAATTCTTGGATCATAGGGCTGCTTCTCACCACCAACGGTTTCATCGCCATCTAATAAGCGCATTAACATCGCATCGGCAGAGCCCAAAGTTTGCTCGTAGATCGGTGCGCCATGGACACGATACATGATACTAGTCATATCCTTACCATTTGTCATCGTAAAGCCCATATCTTTCCACAGCTGCTTCATATCGACTTGAGATCCTACTCGGTCTAAAACAATCTGACCCCAATCACGCAGAACATCAGCTGCATCAGCCATCAAATCAGTTAAACGATCACCATCTAAATCCGTAGCATAAACAATACAAGGCCTTTGGCGTATCATGTCATGCAATAAAAGACCAAAATTGGTATCTGCAATATGTTCATAAATGTCTCCGCCCCAATTTTCCATACCAGCTTTGAAGTCTTTAGGTAATAAAGCTACGATTGCATCCACATTAGCACGATGCTCTTCATAGGCATCCACAGCATACTGGCGTTTTAACTTAAATTTAGTGCCCGCCATCAGCCAACGAATAATACCGGCATTAATTGCATCCTCTTGGGCCTGAGTAGGCTTGGTGGCTACTCGACCAATCATTCCTGTGTCATGCACCATCTTAAGGAATAATCGCGCAGCATATGCCATGCGAATACCCGGGGTATTCATTTCTGAATGAATATTGCCAGTCTCTGGATCAATTTTAAACTTTTTCTTATCTTGAGAATAAGGTAAACCTGGCATAAAACGAATACTCGTAATTCCGCCATAAGGTCGAACATTACAATAAACGCCAGCGGCAGTTCGCAAAGGTGCGTTAGCAGACTTACCCGCTACAACTACTTTCTTGCCACCATCGTTGACCAGGAAATCTCCAGCGGTAGACCACTTCAGAGCGATATAGTCTAATTTTCCAAACCACTCGAGTGAGGCAAGATTGGTGTCATGCCGAAACTGGGCCATCATCGGCACTCCCAAGAAAGGCAGTCCTAAAACATCCAGAGCCATCAATGTCCCGTTCAAGGCAAACATATCGGTAAAAGCATGGGCTACTGGCTTCACATCCCCGACAAAATTCCCGCCTTCCCAAATAATTGCATCATTAAAGCCAACAGGCTTCAGAGTAGATCGCTTGTAAATACTATCGAGTAATTTAAATAAATCACCATTTTGTTCTTCTTTGGCAATTTGTAACAAATCCAGTGGAGTTGACATAACTGAAAGACCTTTAATAAAAGTGATAAAAAAAGCTACTATCGCACGTCCTGATTACTTCGCTTTGAATGAGCATAAAGCTATCAGTGCTGCAAAGTTGTTACTATAATAAATCATTCAACCGCTGCAGGTTGACTTTTGGTGATATGAGCTTCGGTCAATATCGCTTATTGAAACTAAACCGTTCAAATAACTGATGACCAATAATCTTTGCAACACGATGAATAACCCAAGCCACTATGCTAAATAGTTTCATCAAATGTAGCCTTTTACTTGCGCAGCTGATTTCGTTGTCAATGATTGCAGCAACGTGCTATGGCGCACCTCTTCCATCAATCACCTTAAAAATACATCAAGAAATAATTAAGGCTGAGGTTGCCAGTACGCCCGCTAGCCAACAAATGGGCTTAATGTACCGCAAAGAACTGCCCGAAAATCAGGGTATGTTATTTGTGTTTAATGACAAGCTAAGCCATTGCTTTTGGATGAAAAATACGGCAATACCTCTAGCTATCGCATTTATAGATGCTAGTGGAAAGATTATTAATATCGCTGAAATGGAAGCGTTTAGTGAGTCGAGCCATTGCCCATTAAGACCAAATCCCTATGCATTAGAGATGAACCGAGGATGGTTTTCAAAAAGAAAACTCGGTCCAGGTAGTTTCGTAGAAGGTTTACCTAGACCTTAAATTGTCTCTATTGGGGCTGGGGATTTCAAGGCCTGGCCACTACCAATGTGCGCTTAGTTAGTCAAAATGGCAGACATAATGTATTGGCGCTTCCGCTCGGATCACAAAGTAACCGCCCGCACCAACCTCCCAAGATTGACCGGCTAAATAGACTTGCTCTTGGCCACCGTTTACACTTACAAACGCAGTGCCATCGACAACTTCCATAACTTCTTTAGTGGCTAAATCAAAGCGTAAGGTGCTTGGCAATATCACGCCAATTGATTTTCTGGTTTGATCCGGCAAAGTTACAGTATGCGAAATACATTTGCCATCAAAAAAAATATTCGCTTTCTTATCTACAGTTACTTGGTTAAATTGCATGAAATTCTCCGATGATCTTGCAGTTATTGTCGATGACGCTTAGCAATTTCGGCAATCCTTAATCGCAGCGCATTTAATTTAATGAAGCCTCCAGCATCAGCCTGGTTATAAGCTCCCCCATCATCATCAAAGGTGGCAATATTTTGATCAAATAGAGTGTCCTTTGAGTCTCGTGAAACAACCGTCACAGAGCCTTTATAAAGCTTTAATTTCACGACACCATTGACTCGTAATTGCGTATGATCAATCAATATCTGTAGAGCTTTACGCTCTGGAGACCACCAAAAACCGTTATAAATGAGCGCGGCGTATCGTGGCATCAAATCGTCTTTTAAATGCGCCACTTCCCGGTCTAAAGTAATACTCTCAATACCGCGATGGGCCTTTAATAAAATACTACCGCCGGGCGTTTCATAACAGCCTCGACTTTTCATACCAACAAAACGATTTTCTACTAAATCTAATCGGCCAATGCCGTGCTTACCACCAAGTTCGTTTAACTTAGCCAATAGCTCATGGGGTCTCAAACTCTGCCCATCAATAGCAATAGCATCCCCCCCCTGAAATTCGATATCAATATACTGCGCCTCATTCGGCGCTTGCTCAGGTGATACCGTCCAGCGCCACATCGCTTCCTCAGCCTGCGCATTCGGATTTTCTAAATGACGCCCCTCAAAACTGATATGTAATAAATTGGCATCCATCGAATAGGGTGCGCCCCCTTGCTTATGCTTCATATCTACGGGGATACCATGTTTTTCGGCATAAGCGAGTAATTTTTCACGCGATAATAAATCCCACTCTCGCCAAGGCGCAATTACTTTGATACCAGGTTCTAGAGCGTAGTAACCCAACTCAAACCGTACTTGATCATTGCCCTTCCCAGTTGCACCATGCGATACCGAGTCAGCTTGTGTCAGGCGCGCAATCTCAATCTGGCGCTTGGCAATTAATGGCCGAGCAATTGAAGTCCCTAATAAATACTCGCCCTCATAGACGGTATTACAACGAAACATCGGGAAGACAAAGTCTCGGACAAATTCCTCACGTAAGTCATCAATGAAAATATTCTCTGGCTTAATACCGAACTGAATCGCCTTCGCTCTGGCTGGCTCAAGCTCCTCACCCTGACCCAAATCAGCAGTAAATGTCACAATTTCACAATGATAAGTATCCTGGAGCCACTTTAAGATAACGCTTGTATCAAGACCACCCGAATAAGCTAAAACAACTTTTTTGATATCTGTCATATTTCAAACCAATTCATTCAATTTGCCACACAATAAAAACTCCATTAAAGCCTTTTGGACATGTAAACGATTTTCGGCTTCCTGCCAAACAATACTTTGTGGTCCATCAATCACTTCCGAAGCAACTTCTTCACCGCGATGCGCTGGTAAACAGTGCATAAACAAGGCGTCTGATTTAGCCATCGCCATTTTGTCACTATCGACAATCCAATTTCTAAAAGCCGCTAGGCGATCGGTATTTTCCTTTTCATAACCCATGCTCGTCCAGACGTCAGTTGTTACTAAATCAACGCCAATACAGGCTTGTTTGGGATCAGAAAAATTCCTTAAGCAGGCTTGTTCGGCCTCAGTAATTCTGTGATTATCTAGGGTATAACCAACGGGGCCTGAAAAATGTAACTCAAAGCCTAAGATTGGGGCCGCTTGAAGCCAGGTATAGGCCATATTATTGGCATCGCCAATCCAAGCAACTTTTTTGCCACGAATCGAGCCACGCTCTTCGTGATAAGTAAAAATATCTGCCAATACCTGACACGGATGATATTCATTTGTTAAGCCGTTCATCACAGGTACCCTCGAATTAGCCGCAAATCGCTCTAGAATATCCTGGCCATAAGTTCGGATCATAATGATGTCCGTCATCCGAGAAATCACTTGTGCAGCGTCCTCAACGGGTTCGCCACGGCCTAGTTGTGTGTCCTGTGTATTTAAATACACAGCGTGGCCCCCTAATTGGTGCATGCCAGCCTCAAAAGATAAACGCGTTCTAGTGGAGTGCTTCTCAAAGATCATCGCTAATGTTCGATCGTGTAAGGGGTGCCAGGTCTCATACGATTTAAATTTGTGTTTTAAGATCTTGGCTCGCGCCAAAATGTAATCGTATTCGTCTTCGTTGAAGTCAGAAAACTGCAGGTAATGCCTCAATGGGTGGTTTTTATTTTCCATATTTATTTTCAAGCTAAAAAGTTAATTTATGCAACCCACTTCTTACAAGGGTTATTGTCAACCGATCAACATTCCTAAATTAGGCTCTTATAATGCTCAACTATCCTTCCTGGTTTTCTGTACACTGATGAATATTGCATTAGATCAGATTAACTTGTTATGACTGTTTTTTAAGATTGCCACGCAAATGCGCTATAGTCACTCAAGTCTATATGATTCATTACTAACGTTTGACTACGCTTACCTTACACCAATCAATTCATTCGTCCTTCATGTCCAAACAATACTGTATCAAAGGCATCACCCCAAACGGTAAAGTATTCAGGCCTAGCGATTGGGCCGACCGTTTGTGTGGGGTCATGTCTTCATTTAGACCCCCAGATGATGATGGGGATCCAAGATTTACGTTTTCACCCTATGTTACGCCTGAAACAATTGAGGATGTTAAATGCGTAATCGTTGATACACAACTAGCAGATATTGACGTTCGAGCGCTCGATTTTGTACTCAATTTTGCGAAAGACAATCACCTTGTCTTAATCGAGCTCAATGAGACGTCTTCCTAAAATTTCCTGTTCAAACAACTTAAAACCATAAAGTCCGCAATTGCGGACTTGTCAGAGATTTACTGCTACAAACTAAGCTATCTTTAAAGGGGTAAGCTCCAAATTCAATAGCAAAACAAAGTCAGCAAAATCCGATTAAGCAGCCATCGCTTTGATCGCTGCTGATAACCTAGATTTTTGACGTGAAGCAGTATTTTTATGAATAATTTTCTTGTCAGCAATCTGATCAATCGTGGATTGCGCTGCTAAAAAAACTTTTGCTGCAGCTGCTTTATCACCAGTATCAACTGCCTTGCGAACAGATTTAATTGCCGTTCTCAAGCGGGATCTCAAACTAGAATTGTGCGCGTTTAACTTGACTGCCTGACGGGCGCGTTTGCGAGCTTGTGCTGTATTTGCCATATGTTTTTACTCAGTTTCTTTCAGTTTCTAATAATTTGTTTGAACTACGCATTTTGCTACAAATTCGGGTTAGTGGTTTTCTATTGCACTGCAATCTCCACTCTAATTGATAAAATACCTGTTAAAAGCTTCTAAACTTCTAAGCGATAGACATACTCACAAGGTACTATCATTAAAATAGGATTTCCTATCGAAAAACCAGTAATCTTCTATTATAACTTAGCCAGATACTTTTTACTACCCCTTTACAATAAGTGACATAGTTCGTGAATCTTCTCTCTGCAGCAGCCAAGGTAAGTAGTATTACGATGCTCTCTAGAGTAACTGGTCTCATTCGGGAAACTCTGATCGCTCGTGCTTTTGGCGCATCCGAAATGACTGATGCATTTAATGTCGCATTTCGAATACCGAACTTACTGCGCCGGCTATTTGCCGAAGGTGCCTTTTCACAAGCATTTGTTCCCATCTTATCTGAGATGAACACTACCCAAGGACCAGATCAGGCTAAAAAATTAATCAATGTAGTTTCAACCTTGTTGTTTTGGAGTCTCTTAGTTACTGTTATCTTTGGCGTTGTTTTTGCACCACTCCTTATTTTAGCAATCGCCACCGGCTTCCAGGATAAACAAACCTTCGAAATTACGGTAGTGCTCACACAACTCATGTTTCCTTATATTGGGCTCATTTCACTAGTCTCTTTAGCCGCTGGCATTCTCAATACGCATCAACGATTTGTAATCCCGGCCCTGACCCCCACCCTATTAAATGTAGGTATTATCCTTGCAGCATTATTTCTTGCGCCACAATTAACTACCCCTATCTACGCTCTTGCAATCGGGGTTCTCGTGGGTGGGCTCTGCCAACTCATACTGCAGGTGCCAGTTCTTTTAAAAATAGGGATGCTGCCGCGTATTGGACTGGGGTATCAACGTCTTCGCCAAGCGGCTAGCGACCCCGATGCTAAAAGAGTGCTCAAGTTGATGGGGCCAGCTATTTTTGCCGTTTCGGTCGCGCAAATCTCCCTACTAATTAATACCAATATTGCCTCTCATATGATTGCGGGTAGCGTTTCTTGGCTATCTTATGCTGATCGCTTAATGGAATTTCCAACCGCTTTACTTGGTGTTGCAGTCGGAACCGTTCTACTTCCAAGCTTGAGTAAGGCGAATGCGCAAGGGCATACGGAGTTAGCTAGTCAATTGATTACTTGGGGGATTCGTTTAACTTTTCTCCTAGCCACCCCCGCTGCTCTAGCCCTATTTATCTTCGGTGAGCCTATCGCGGCAGCTTTGTACCACTACGGTAAGTTCACATCCCATGATGTCGAAATGACCCGACTCGCGTTGCAAGCCTATGGGGTCGGTTTGATTGGCTTAATCTTAGTTAAAATCCTTGCTCCCGGCTTTTATTCACGCCAAAATATCAAAACACCCGTCAAAATAGCCTTAATTGTTCTCATCTGTACGCAACTTCTAAATTTAGTGTTTGTTCCTCTATTTGCCCATGCCGGCTTAGCCCTTTCCATTGGTGTCGGAGCCTGCCTAAATGCGGCCTTGCTATGGATTGGGCTTGCACGATCCGGGGGAGTGTCCTTTGGAAAGCAAGCCTGGTGGAAGTTTTTTGCGCAACTCAGCGTGGGGCTTGTGATTTTTGGAGCCATTTTAGGTTTTGGGGCAAACTATCATGATTGGATTGCTATGAGCGCTAATCCAATGAGTCGAATATTTCTGATGCTTGCTTGGGGGGCATTGGCAATACTAGGTTACTTCATGACCCTTTGGATTTGTGGAATTCGTTTTAAAGAATTTTTAAGACACGCGAGTTAATTTATATGCCTACTAAACATCTTGACTACTTTGCCTCTTTGGTTGCTGAGGATCAAAATTTACCCCTTACTGAGGCTGCAATTTCGGTTGCTCAACATGCCTATCCTGATCTAGATGTTCAAGCTGTTTTAGATCATATCGACGCACTGGTAAAAAAACTCAACGCTCGATTTACCCCTGAAACGACTGATTTACAAAAATTGCAGCATCTCAAACACTATTTCTTTTCAGAGTTGCATTTTGAACTCAACACCAACGATTACTATGACCCAGAGAACTCTTATCTGCATAGCGTGCTGCAAACTCGTCGTGGAATTCCCATATCCCTATCTTTAATTATGCTTGAAATGGGAGGGCAAATTGGTTTGAATATTCGAGGTATCTCTTTTCCGAACCACTTCTTAGTTCGGGTTTCATTGCCTCAAGGTGAAGTTGTACTGGACCCGACAACTGGCGCCTCCCTATCAAAAACCGAATTACAAGCAATGCTAGATCCATACCTAGACGCCCAAGGTTACCGCGGAGAAATGGCTCTGCCCTTGAGTGTATTCTTAAAAAGCTCCGGGGCGCGAGAAATCTTGTCACGTTTATTAAGGAATTTGAAAGCTGTCTATAGCCATCAAGATCGGTGGGAGCGACTTCTAGGTATTCAGGAAAGACTCGTTATTTTACTGCCTGGCGAAATAGAAGAAATTCGTGACCGCGGTCTAGCCTTTGCACAGTTAGACTACACTCGCCCTGCCATCGAGGACATGGCAACTTACTTGAGCCATATGCCACTGGCGGAGGATGCCGATGAAATTAGAGAACATCTCCAGGATCTTGAAAGAACGTTGAAGCCCCATTAGCGGCCAAAGTACCGCAATCGTTCCAAGTACTAAAATACTCCTTCAATACCCCTCAGTAAATACAATATCCGAGCTAATTAATTAGGCTATCTCGCTCAGATCCATTTCGTGAGGTGAGTTATCTGGAAACTTCTTATTAAGTAGACTTTTTTTTCGAAATGATCAACTGGACGAGTCGCACAAAGGCCGTCAAAACAACCGGAATCACAGCCGCACCAACTCCAATTAATACGATTGTATTCAGGTTGTCCTTAATCACAGGAAGATTCCCAAAAAAATAACCCGCAACAGTTAAAGAGCCACTCCAAAATACCGCCCCAACAATATTATATAGCTGAAATTTTGAGAAATTCATCCCCGAAATCCCTGCAACAAAAGGTGCGAAAGTCCTTACAATCGGCACAAAGCGCGCTAATATAATGGTCTTACCGCCGTGTTTTTCAAAAAAAATGTGGGTTTTTTTTAAAGCACCCTGATCAATCCAAGTAATCGAACTGATCTCCATACGCGTAACTAAATACTTCCCAATCCAATAATTCACTGTATTACCGAGTATGGCGGCAGTGATGATTAAAAAATTCAACAAAATTAAATTAAGCTGACCAGTGGCACAAAATGCCCCAGCTGTAAATAGTAGGGTATCCCCTGGCAAGAATGGAAATACGACGAGTCCTGTTTCAGCAAAAATAATGGCGCTTAAAATTCCGTATGACCAAGCGCCATATTCACCAAGGTGATCGCCAATGTGCATTAAAAACTGCAAGAATATAATTAATTGTTCCACGGTAAGCATATTACCAGTTTCAAATGAAAACGGCAGTCTTCATGAGAAAATAACTGTATGTCACGTCAACCTATTCTAGAACTACCAAATCAGTTAATTAGTCAAATTGCAGCTGGGGAGGTGATTGAACGACCATCAGCAGTTGTTAAAGAGTTGTTAGAAAATGCTGTCGATGCCAATGCCTCTCAGATTGAGATTCGCCTTGAAGATGGTGGCACTTCGCGTATTGTGGTTAGTGATGATGGCGTCGGGATACCCGCAGCCGAACTCAGCTTAGCTTTAACAAGACATGCTACGAGCAAAATTAGATCTCTAGAAGATCTAGAGTCCGTCCGAACGATGGGCTTTAGAGGAGAAGCCCTCGCCTCTATTGCATCTGTTTCAAGAACAATTTTTACCTCCCGTACACTCCATGATGAACACGCTTGGGAAATTGATAGCGCTCATCAAAAAGTTCAGCCGGCCGCTGGAGATATTGGCTCCCGAGTGGATGTGGCCGATCTTTTTTTTAATACTCCAGCTAGACGAAAGTTTCTCAAGTCGCCCGCCACCGAACTGGGCCACTGTATCGAAGCGATTAAACGGGTGGCCCTGGCAAATCCTCAAACTAGCTTTGCAATTTGGCATAACGGTAAAGCCCTTCACCGGTGGATAGCTGCTGATTTAAATCGCCGTGCAACTGATATTCTTGGGCCTGAATTTGAAGCAGCAAAACTTGCCGTGCAAAGTGGTAACGCGTTAATTCAACTGACTGGATTTATTGGCGCACCAACAGCTAGCCGGGCAAGGGCTGATCAGCAATATATTTTTATCAACCAACGATTCGTCAAAGATAAACTGATTAATCACGCCATCCGTAGCGCCTATCAAGATGTGCTGCATGGCGATCGACAACCTATTCTCCTCCTGTGCTTAACTATTAATCCTGAGTTGGTTGATGTGAATGTGCATCCCGCCAAAATTGAGGTTCGTTTTCGGGATAGTAGAGCAGTCCACCAATTTGTCTTCCACACCATTCAAGACCGCTTGGCTCATGGGGCTGGCCAGGGAGAGGCGAGCTTATCCACATTAGAAAACTTAGTGCCCCCAAGTACCCAATACAATCAATTAGAAAAATTGATTGCACCTCAACCTCAGAGCTACACCCCGTTTTATTCAAAAAATCAACGATTACCGTTACCGATGAGTGGCTCAGTAAAAGACTCGATGCAGCAACTTTTTAGCGCACCGAACACCACTCTAAATCCTGCCCAAAGTAGTTATTCAGAGGCACCTCAAGAAAACGACCAGCCTCTAGGGCAGGCTATTGCGCAGTTAGCTGGAATTTATATCTTAGCGCAAAATCAACAAGGCCTTGTACTTGTTGATATGCACGCCGCACATGAGCGCGTGCTCTATGAAAAATATAAATCGGATTTAAATACCGCCGTCGTCACCCAACAGCTCCTTGTTCCTGTAGTGCTCAATGCTAGTCGAATTGAAATCAGCACATTGAATGAATATCGCTCTAGCCTCATTCAACTGGGCTTTGATATCTCTGAGCTTGGGCCTGAACAATTAGTCATTCGATCATTACCCGCATTAATGAGTAAATCAGATCCAGCTCAATTGATTCGACAATTACTCATCGATCTAGAGCAACTCGGATCTAGTACTACCATCAACGCGGCACAACATGAAAAGCTGGCTTCCAAAGCCTGCCACGCGGCAGTTCGTGCCCATCGACTACTAACGATTCCTGAAATGAATGCCTTATTGCGTCAAATGGAACAGACTGATCGAGCCGACCAATGCAATCATGGTAGGCCTACATGGATTCAATTATCGGTAACAGACTTGGATAAGTTATTTTTGCGGGGTCGTTAATGACTCCATTTGAAAATGCTTCGGGACTTAACCAAATACTGGTCATCGTTGGGCCAACTGCCAGTGGAAAAAGTCAACTATCTCTGGAAGTGACTAATCAAGCACTGCAAAAAAATATCCGGATTGAATTAATTAGTATGGATTCAGCTTTAGTCTACAGAGGTTTAAATATTGGCACAGCAAAGCCAAGTATGGCTGAGCAATTGCAAGTACCTCACCATGGCATTGATATCAGAGATCCTTGGGAAAATTACTCTGCTGCCCAATTTGCTAAAGATGCAACGCGTTGGTCTGCCGAGATTCGCGCTAAAGGAAGTGTGCCAGTCATCGTCGGTGGAACAATGCTGTATTGGCGAGCATTGAGTCAAGGTCTAACCAACTTACCGCAGAGCCAGCCAGAAATTCGGCGACAAATTGCCAAAGAAGCTCAGGTAATCGGTTGGCCAGCCATGTACGATCGCTTACAAGTAATTGATCCAATTACTGCCTCAAAATTACCTCCAGGCGACACGCAGCGTATTTCTAGGGCTCTTGAAGTCTACCTAGGCTCTGGACAACCAATGTCGTCTTGGATAGCGAAAGCACCCTACGCGCCATCGCGAGATGGCTCCATCATCAAACATCATTTAATATCTCTGGAGCCAAATGATCGTCAATGGCTTCACACTCGAATGGAAGAGCGCTTTTTAAAAATGCTGCAGCTTGGTTTTTTAGAGGAAGTGGCTAGCTTAATTTTAAATCCCCAAATTACACCCGATCTGCCAGCTATGCGAGCGGTAGGTTATCGCCAAGCCTGGCAATATCTTCGTGAAGAAATAAACTACCCTGATTTGGTCAGTACAAGTCTTGCCGCTACAAGGCAATTAGGCAAAAGACAGTTGACTTGGTTGCGGGCTATGCCAAGTCGTATTGTTGTTGATCCAAGCTTACCTCAAGTCATTCCTCAAACTGCCGCTAAATGCGTTAGCTATATTGAACAGCATTGCCTGCGCTAAATATTTTCTTTTAAAGTACGATCGTTTGCGGTGCGTTCTCAGGACGTTCGACGACCTCTCCGATTTGCCAAGCAGTTAATTGCTCCGCCTTTAAGGCCTCAATCGCTTGAGAAACGGCGTGGCTAGGTACTACAACTACTAAACCTATGCCACAATTAAATACGCGATGCATTTCTAAATCGGCTACTTGACCCTTTTCTTGTAACCATTGAAATAAGCTTGGCATTTGCCATGCATCCCGGTGCAAAACCGCTTGTAGGTTTTCAGGTAAGACCCGGGGGATGTTCTCAACTAAGCCACCACCCGTAATATGTGCCATCCCCTTAACACTTACGATGTTAAGTAGTTTTAAGATCGGTTTAACATAAATTTGGGTAGGCGCCATCACTACCTCCTGTAGTGGTCTTCCAGCAAAATCATCTAGCGGTTGAGCGCCTGCTCGCTCTAGTATTTTTCGAATTAAGGAAAACCCGTTCGAATGCGCGCCGCTTGAGGCAACCCCGATTAACTGATCGCCAGGTTGGATTTGTTTGCCCGTAATAATTTTGCACTTTTCGACTACACCAACCGCAAATCCCGCTAAATCATACTCACCTGCAGGATACATACCTGGCATTTCAGCAGTCTCGCCCCCAATCAGGGCGCAACCAGCAAGTTCACACCCCTTAGCAACGCCCCCAATAACTGTCGCAGCAACTTCCACCGACAACTTTCCACAAGCAAAATAGTCTAGGAAAAAGAGCGACTCTGCACCTTGAACAAGAATATCATTCACACTCATTGCCACCAGATCCTGCCCAACCGTGTCATGAATCTGCCACTCAAAAGCGAGCTTTAACTTAGTTCCCACCCCGTCAGTGCCAGATACTAGGACCGGTTCCTGATACCTCTTGGGGACCTCAAAAAGAGCCCCAAAGCCTCCAATACCTGCTAAAACGCCCTCCCGCATCGTTTTCTTTGCTAAGGGCTTGATTCGCTCGACTAGCTCATCACCTGCAGCCATATCAACGCCGGCATCTTTATAAGACAGGCCATGGGAAGATGCGATTAATGGCTTGGATGTATCATTTTTGTTTGAATTTGACATATTGTTCTCTTGTACTCGGTAGAATGAGAAGATTCTAATTCATGGTGGACGCAATGTCTGAAATTTTGGCGCCTTTTTTAGCCGCATTTATCTTGGCCTATATTCTAGAGCCGGTGACTGTTCGCCTAGAGGTTCTGAAAATTCCCCGTAGCTTGGCCGCTCTTTGTACTTTAATTTTAGGCGTATTTATCTGTTTAGCTATTGTTCTGTTACTCCTGAACCTACTACAACATGAAATTCCACTCATTAAAAAGCAGTTCCCTAGCTGGCTTGCATCAATTCAGTTATGGGCTACCCCCAAATTAACTAATTTAAATATCGAATTAGATTGGAGCCATATCCGAGAACAGCTCACTATTCAAATTAGTTCACAAGTCGCAGATAATGCCAATAGCCTAGTAACCAAAACCCTTTCTACAGTCCTAGCTTCATCAGGATCTCTTTTTCTTTTTATAGCAAATTTGGTTCTCATACTATTTATTTTGTTTTATTTATTGCTGGACTGGAAAGGATTTTTTAAGCTTCTAGGTCAACTCATCCCTCAAAGATTACGCCCTATACTTATTCCTATCGTTCAAGAGGTCGATGAGCTACTTTCCCAATATTTGCGCGGGCAGTTCCTAGTGATGCTCATACTGGCTATTTTCTATAGCACAGGTCTATACCTTATCGGTGTGCAAAGCGCTATTGCCCTGGGGGCTTTTACTGGCCTAGTCGCATTTATTCCCTATGTGGGCTTTTTAATTAGTTTTTCATTGTCTACCCTAGGCGCACTATTACAATTTGGCCCTGGTAATGCCCTAATACTAGTCCTGGCTCTTTACGGCGCGGGACAACTGCTCGAAGGCTTTTTTCTGACCCCTCGGCTAGTTGGGGAACGAATCGGTTTGCATCCCGTTGCTGTTTTATTTGCCCTGATGGTGTTTGGTCAATTGTTTGGATTTTTTGGTATCCTTCTAGCCCTACCCATGGCGGCAATTAGCCTGGTGGCAATTCGCTTCTCAAAAGCACGCTATCTAGATAGTTCTTGGTTTAAGGAAAAATAATCTTTTGTTCATGAAATTAAATCAGCAGCAATTTACCCTAGACATATTAAAGTCGCCAATTCCAAGCCTTGCTAATTTTGTTTTGTCGAATGTGCCTCAATTAGAATCCGTTTGTGTTCGAACTATTCTAGAAAAGATTAGCTCGAACTGGCATGCCGGTAAGACGATACCGCCAGAGTTAAACTTAATTTACCTCTGGGGAGCAAACGGCTCAGGTAAGTCACACTTACTAAAGGCCTTATTTGAGGAAGCAAAGGGCGCTAACTTACCAACCATATTTCTAACCCCATCTAGCCCACTTTGGAGCACTCTCCAGACTGCCCCACAAAAACTTGCTTATCTGATTGACGATATCCATTTGTTGAATTCGACTGAATTAAGCCAGCTATTCAAACTCATGATCGATACCAAGTCGTCGCCAGAAATCCTCTTGTGTATTTCTGGGGCACATTCCATCAAAGGACTCCATATCAGAGAGGATGTTTCTTCAAGACTGGCTTCTGGCATCAATTTTTCGTTACAGATTCTGTCTGACACAGAAAAAATATGCGCTATTCAAGAAGCCGCTCTAGCTAGAGGTCTTCATCTTCCTGATGATATTGCTCCGTGGCTACTCAAAAATTGCCCGCGCGACTTACCTAGTTTAATCAATATACTAGAGGTCCTAGATCAATATTCCTTACAAACAAAACGTCCAATCAATCTTTCATTATTAAGAGATTTATTTCATCCAAACTAATTCCGCAATGAACCCAAAGCCACCTTGTATCGCTCTATTCGACCTAGACCATACCCTTCTCCCAATCGATAGTGACCATGAATGGGGGCGCTTTCTAGCTCGACTCGGAGTCGTCGATCCCTTATATTACCAACAAGAAAATGAACGGTTTTATCGGGCTTACAAAGAAGGTACGCTAGATATTTATGCGTTTTTGCAATTTGCTTTAAAGCCCCTCAAAGATCACCAAAAATCGACCTTAGATCAATGGCACGAGCAGTTTATGTCCGAAGTGATCGAACCACAAATTCGTAAAGAGGCCATCGGCCTGGTTAATCATCATCTGGTTAAAGGCGATATCTGTTGTATTGTGACAGCCACCAATAGCTTTGTTACTAGACCTATTGCAAAACGTTTTGGTATCGATCACCTGATTGCAACCGAACCAGAAATTGTGCTTTTACAGGACAAAATCCAATTTACTGGTAGAGTGCATGGAGCCCCTAATTTTAAGGAAGGCAAAGTAGTCCACGTGCAAAATTGGTTAAGAAAGCTTGGCTATGATTGGCAATCGCTTCAAGAAAGTATTTTTTACTCCGACTCGATGAACGACCTTCCCCTATTACAGCAAGTGAAAACTCCTGTAGCAACTAATCCTGATGAACGTTTGCGAGCGCACGCCACTTTATATCAATGGCAAATTTTGGATTTGTTTGCATGATTCAACAAATGATTCGTCGCTTGTTTGGAAAAAAAGATCGTCTTTCTCAACCCGTACACAAAAAAAAACAACCAACACCCGTTGAAAAGGCTAAACATCACATTGACCCGCAACTCATTTCTAAAAATGCTATCAAAGTCACTAAAACCCTTCAAGATGCAGGCTATCTCGCTTATATTGTTGGAGGTGCAGTTCGCGACTTACTCCTAGGCATAACCCCCAAAGATTTTGATGTTGCGACAAATGCTACCCCAGACCAAGTCCATCAGTTATTTAAACGCTCACGAATCATTGGCAAACGGTTCCAAATTGTTCATGTAACATTTTATAGCTCCAGTTCGACAACTCAACGTCAAGAAATTATCGAGGTCTCAACCTTTCGCGCTCTGTTAGAAGAGTCCGGCGAGCATATCGCACAAAGTGGCAGAATACTTCGCGATAACGTCTGGGGAAGTCAAGCTGAAGACGCCGCCAGAAGAGATTTCACAATTAATGCCATGTACTATGATCCGGCGAGTGAGCGGGTCTTGGATTACCACCACGGGATGGCCGACATCAAAAATAAATTACTGCGAATGATTGGTGATCCAACGCAACGATATCGTGAAGATCCAGTTCGTATGCTCCGGGTCGTTCGTTTCGCGGCTAAAACGCAGTTCGAGATTGAACCCAAGTCGTTAGAGCCAATCGCATCCTTAGCACACTTAATTCACGACGTCCCTAGCGCTAGGCTATTTGATGAAATGCTCAAACTCCTTGTTTCAGGCCATGCTTGGTCCTCACTTTGCACGCTGCGCGATGTCGGACTCGACCAAGGCCTTTTACCCATGTTAGATGCAATTTTGGAAAAAGATAGTCAAACGAGCTTTGCCAAATTGGCCCTAGATAGAACCGATCAACGCGTTCAAGAAGGTAAAACGATCTCTCCTGGTTTTTTATTTGCAGCCTTGCTGTGGGAGCAGGTCTATACCGAATGGCAATTACTCATGCAAACTGGCAAACCCATCGTGTTAGCACTGCATCAGGCAATCGATCTCGTCTTGGCTAACCAACGAGAAGTGTTTGCTATCCAACGAAGATTTGAAACGGATATGCATGAAATTTGGAGTTTACAGCCCCGTTTTGAAAAACGCATTGGGAAAATGCCCTATCGATTAATTGAGGCGCCTAGATTTAGGGCAGGCTTTGATTTTCTATGTCTTCGATGTGAGGCAAAACAATTACCAATGGAATTGGCTCAGTGGTGGGAAAAGTTCCAAATTACCACTCCAGATGAACAGGCAGAACTCCTTTTGCAAGTTAAAAATGAATCCCCTGTAAATTTGTCAAGTAATGCAAATAAGTCGCGTAGGCGAAGGCGCCGAGGCCCTAAACATCAAGCCTCTGATGAAAAATTGCTGGACGTCGAGCAGTCCCCTTGAAATTTCATTAAAGTAGAGGAAATAAATACCATGACTAAAGGTAACTAATACATGTCAACAGCCTACATAGGACTCGGCGGTAACATTGGAGACTCTCGACAAATCTTAACCGATGCAGTCATTTGTCTAGCTCAGATTCCTGCAATTCAAATTAACGCGCGTAGTTGTTTTTATATCAGTACACCCGTGAATGCTCCTGGCAATGATTATGTAAATAATGTCATCGCAGTCTCAACTCGTCTTGAACCAATTCCCCTATTACACGCCTGCCAATCTGTTGAGCAAAAATTTGGTCGAGAACGCCCTTTTGAAAATGCCCCTAGAACGCTTGATATCGACCTACTGATGTATGACGATGTAACCTATAACTCCCCGGAACTGATCTTGCCCCACCCCAGAATAGCTGAAAGAATGTTTGTTCTTTTGCCGCTATTAGAGATTGATTCGGAAATATCCTTGCCTAAAATTGGAAAATTGAAAGATCAAATAGCAAATCTTTCTTGGCAAAAAATAGAGCGGTTGCATAGTAGCTCATTATGTAACGGACCCTGCGAATCAAAACCTTCGTAGATTTTGCTCAAAAACTTTTCTAAAAAACCTAACGACTCAATATGAGTTATATCGATCCCCAAAAAAATATCCTGCCAGTCTCAGTCACTACTCTTTTTAAAATGAAAGAGAATGGTAATAAAATCACCTCCTTAACAGCCTATGATGCAAGCTTTGCTGCACTGTTTGACCAGCATGGGATAGATGTTATTTTGATTGGTGATTCCCTAGGCAACGTCATTCAGGGTCACAGTACAACAATTCCAGTGCAAGTGGCTGACATTGTTTATCATACCGCCTGTGTTGCTCGAGCAAGTTCTAGATCCTTTTTAGTCGCTGATCTCCCCTTTGCTTCATATGGTAATGCCGAGATGGCTCTCAAAAATGCTACTCTTTTAATGCAAGCCGGTGCGCAAATGGTCAAGTTGGAGGGTGGCAAATGGCTAGTTGAAATTATTCAACACCTCGTCAAACAAGGCATACCGGTATGCGCTCATCTAGGTCTTACACCCCAATCAGTCAATACTTTGGGCGGTTTTAAGGTCCAAGGTAAAACGAATACTGCTGCTCAAATAATGCGCGAGGATGCCTTAGCACTTGAAGCAGCGGGAGCTCAATTACTCGTTTTAGAGGCTATTCCTTCGAGTCTTGGAAAATCAATCACCGAAAGCTTAACCATACCAACTGTAGGTATCGGTGCTGGGCCCGATTGTTCTGGTCAAGTTCTAGTCATGCACGACGCTATTGGTGCATTCCCTGGACGTCAGCCTAAATTTGTTAAAAATTTCTTGGAATGTACGGGAACTATTGAAAAAGCCATAAAACTCTATATCGAAGAAGTTAAATCTGGCGTCTTCCCTGCACCCGAACATTGCTTTTCGGATTGATGCCTCTTTGGAATGATTCAAAAAAAGCTTAGTCCTAGAGCTAAGCCCTAGTTGAAGTGCATGTGAGCTCGAATCTTTTTAGGCTAATTAATTAAAAAAGCTTTTTACCCGATCAAACCACCCCTTCTCTTGCGGGTTATGCTTGCTGCTATCAGACTGGATACTCGCATCAAAATCACGCAATAATTGTCGCTGTTGCTCATTGAGCTTAACCGGGGTCTCTACTTGCACGTGGACATATAAATCGCCAACGACACTCGACCGAACTCCTTTAATACCTTTACCACGAAGTCGAAAAGTTCGGCCTGTTTGAGTTCCCTCAGCAACCGAAAAAGATGCCTTACCCGCTAAAGTTGGAACCTCAACCTCACCACCAAGACAAGCAGTCTTAAATGAGATTGGCATTTGGAAATGTAAGTCATCACCTTCTCGCTCAAATACAGAATGCGGTCGAATATGAATTTCCACATACAAATCACCAGGAGGACCTTGGTTAATTCCAGGTTCACCATGTCCAGTTAATCGAATCCGCATACCGTCTTCAATCCCCGCAGGAATTTTGACTTCTAATGTTTTTTGCTGCTTGGTCTTGCCCTCACCATGACATTTTTTACAAGGCTTGGGTATAAATTGCCCATTGCCCCTACATTTCGGGCAAGTCTGCTGCATAGAAAAAAAGCCCTGCGACATCCGTACTTGACCTTGACCACCGCAAGTTGAACAACTCTCTACTTTGGAACCAGGTTCTGCGCCCTTGCCGGAGCAAACATCGCACTCATTCCACCCAGGTATACGAATTTGAGTTTCATGGCCATGGGCAGCCTCCTCAAGGGATATGTCCATGCTGTAACGCAAGTCACCGCCTCGGTATACTTGCTGACCAGGGCGGCCACCGCCCCTCGCACCTGCGCCAAAGATGTCTCCAAAAATATCACCGAAGGCATCTGCAAAGCCACCAGCCTGACCACCAGCCATATTAGGGTCAACACCAGCATGACCATACTGATCGTAAGCAGCTTTCTTTTGCGGATCAGAAAGCATTTCATAGGCCTCTTTGGCCTCTTTAAACTTTTCTTCTGATTCTTTATTATCAGGATTGCGGTCAGGATGGTACTTCATCGCCAGCTTACGATAAGCCTTTTTTAACTCATCATCACTGGCGTTTTTTGCTACCCCTAGTACTTCATAAAAGTCACGCTTTTTAGCCAAAACTATTTCCTTAAATCACACATTCAAATTACTTTTTATCGACTTCCTTGAAATCGGCGTCAACTACATTATCGTCTGCTTTTGGCTTGGAAGCCTCAGCACCTGATTCAGCCTTGGCCTTTTCAGCCATCGCAGCATATGCTTTTTCACCTAATTTTTGACTGACTTTTCCAAGTTCTTCTGTTTTGGCTTCAATATCTGCTTTATCTCCAGCCTTTGAAGACTCTTCTAAAGCCTTGATAGCAGCTTCAATACTTTCTTTTTCACTAGCTTCTAATGAGGCGCCGTGCTCCTCGAGAGATTTCTTGGTTGAATGCACTAAAGCCTCGGCCGTATTGCGGGCATCAACTAAATCTCGCAACTTCTTATCTTCTTCTGCATTCTCTTCTGCGTCTTTAACCATTGCTTGGATTTCATCTTCCGACAATCCAGAGTTCGCCTTAATAGTAATTTTATTCTCTTTACCAGTCGCTTTATCTTTAGCTCCTACATGCAAAATACCATTGGCATCAATATCAAAAGTCACTTCAATTTGGGGGGTGCCGCGACTTGACGGCGGAATTCCCTCTAAATTAAATTCTCCAAGACCCTTATTGGCCGTGGCCATTTCTCTCTCACCCTGAAAGACCTTAATCGTTACAGCTGGCTGGTTATCCTCAGCAGTAGAAAATACTTGAGAATGCTTCGTTGGGATCGTCGTGTTCTTAGTAATCATTTTTGTCATTACTCCACCCAGAGTCTCAATACCGAGGGATAGCGGGGTTACGTCTAGCAATAAAACGTCTGTCCGATCGCCAGATAACACTGATCCTTGAATAGCAGCGCCAACCGCTACCGCTTCATCCGGATTGACATCCTTGCGAGGCTCTTGTCCAAAAAATTCTTTGACCTTCTCCTGCACTTTTGGCATACGCGTCATACCACCAACCAAAATCACATCTTGGATGTCAGTCAAAGCAATACCCGCATCTTTCATCGCAACCTTACATGGATCAATGGTCCGGTTGATTAAATCTTCTACTAAAGACTCTAATTTTGACCTGGTCATCTTTAAAGTTAAATGCTTTGGGCCAGATGCGTCGGCCGTAATATATGGCAAGTTCAATTCTGTCTGCTGACTTGAAGATAATTCGATCTTCGCTTTCTCTGCAGCCTCTTTGAGACGCTGCAAAGCTAAAACGTCTTTACCTAAATCAACCCCTTGCTCCTTCTTGAATTCAGCAATAATATAGTCGATGATGCGCTGATCAAAATCTTCACCGCCTAAAAATGTATCGCCATTCGTTGACAATACTTCAAATTGCTTTTCGCCATCCACATCAGCGATTTCAATAATTGATACGTCAAATGTTCCACCTCCCAAGTCATAAACCGCAATTTTGCGATCCCCTTTAGTTTGTTTATCCAAACCAAAGGCTAAAGCCGCAGCTGTAGGCTCATTAATAATTCTTTTGACATCTAAACCTGCAATTCGACCTGCGTCCTTAGTCGCTTGTCGTTGACTATCGTTAAAGTAGGCCGGCACGGTTATCACCGCCTCGGTTACTTCCTCACCTAAGTAATCCTCAGCCGTTTTTTTCATCTTGCGTAATACTTCAGCTGAAATTTGAGGTGGGGCCAATTTATTTCCTCGAACCTCAACCCAAGCATCACCATTATCAGCCTTGGCAATGGTGTAGGGCATTAAATTAATATCTTTTTGTACCTCTTTTTCAGCAAACTTTCTTCCAATCAAACGTTTTACTGCATACAAAGTATTTCTTGGATTAGTCACCGATTGACGTTTTGCAGGTGCGCCAACTAATATTTCACCATCCTCCATGTAAGCAATAATCGATGGAGTCGTTCTCGTGCCTTCCGCATTTTCAATTACCTTTGGAGTATTACCCTCCATTACGGATACACACGAATTGGTCGTTCCTAAGTCAATGCCAATAATTTTTGCCATGGTAGCTCATCCTTACTTATTAAATAGATAGTGAATAGATAAGGTTGATCTCATCAAATTCAAGTGTTTTATAAAAAATTTCTAAAGCAAATGCCAATGAATCACTTATTTAGGCTGACTCACCGTAACTAAAGCCGGCCTCAAAACACGATCCGCGATTAAATATCCGCGCTGTAAAACAGTCACAACCGTGTTCGCCTCTTGCTCTGAAGGCACCATCGAGATTGCTTGATGTAAATGGGGGTCAAATTTTGTGGTAGCCTCCGGGTTAATTTCGACTACCTTCCCCTTTTCTAAGGCACTAGTGAGTTGCTTGAGGGTTAAATCTAAACCCTCTTTGAGCTGTTGCGCATCTTCACCCGAGTGAGCCAAGGCGGCATGCATACTGTCCATCACAGGCAACAAGTGCTCTGCAAAACTCTCAATCGCAAATTTGTGCGCTTTCACCACGTCATCCATACCCCTGCGACGGGCGTTTTCTGTATCGGCTTTAGCTCGGAGATAAGCATCCTTACTTTCCGATAATTCTGCCTTTAATTGCTCAATTTGCTGCTCTAAGCTCGGCTCGACTGGGTTTGGCTCTGTGGACGGTGGAGTTTGCTCAGCTTCAGCCGCTTGTGCAGGGTCTAAATTCTTATTTTCTTCTGTCATTTCAATTGTTTAAGTTAATGTTTTCAACATAAAAAGATGTTGTCAAACAATAAATATAGGCAATCTGACATATTTCAAGTAATTTGAAAAAAATTACTTGAAAAGAAACTCGGGCTAGGAAGTTAAACGCGCTAACGCCTTTTTGGCCTGTTCTCGTCGGTTTTGTATTTCTGTGTCTAAACTGGACGCTAAACTCCAACCTGCAATATTCTCTGTCGCAATTTGGTGCAACGCGTTTAGCCAAACCGCCTCGTCATTGAGGCAAGGTATGGCGTGGTAGGCGCCCCCGCCAGCATGCTGGAAGATTTCTTTACCTTCCATGGCGATTTCTTCTAAGGTTTCTAAACAATCTGCAGGAAATCCAGGGCAAAAAATATCTAAGCGAGCAGTTTTTGCATTTCCTAAGCTTTCTAATAATGGCGCTGTGTAAGGTTTTAACCATTCCGCTTTACCAAAGCGGGACTGAAAACTCAAAATTGCTTCTTGGTCATTTAGACCTAAAGCCTCTCGTAATAAACGCCCTGTTTTATGACATTCGCAATGATACGGGTCTCCAAAGTCAAGGGTTCGCTTGGGTACACCATGAAAGGATAGTAGCAAACGATCCCCCTTTGCAAAATTTGGCTTGCCATGCCGAGACCAATAGTTCTCAACCTGCACCTTTAAAGAATGAATATACGAGGGATGATCGTGATAATGCTTAATGGTTCGAAGTGCAGGCGGATTACGCATGGTCTGATGAACTCTAAAAACTTCGTCAAAACTAGAGGCGGTTGTGGTTGCAGAATACTGCGGATATAAAGGTAAAATGAGTATACGATCGACTCCTTGCTGGTCCAATTCCGCCATGACTTGCGCTATCGAAGGTTGGCCATAACGCATCGCCATAGCAACTTCAATATCAGCCGTTTTTGCCTCTTTTCGAAAAGCCGCTTGCAAAGCCTTAGCTTGATTTCTAGTATGTACCATCAAAGGTGAGCCGCCATTTGGCCCATCGATCCAAACACTGGCATATTTTTTTGCAGAAGCCCCAGAACGAATCGGTAAGATAATTCCATTCAAGATAATCCACCAAATCAGTTTAGGGACCTCAACCACGCGAGGGTCTGACAAGAACTCCTTTAAGTATGGCCGAACTGCTTGCGCCGTTGGGGCAGCAGGTGTCCCTAAATTGACTAATAAAATGCCAACTTTAGAGGCTTTGGCATGCGCCAAATTCGAATCAATTAGGCGGTTATTCATGGGTAACCTTGGTATAGTCTTGCTGACTCAGTGCGCTGGATAATAATTTGGCCGTAATATCAACGATTGGAATCACACGTTCATACGCCATCCGGGTGGGTCCAATGACCCCCAAGGTCCCAACCACAACACCGTCTACACTATAAGGTGCAGTAATTACTGCCATGTCATCTATAGGTACTAAGGCGCTTTCGCCCCCAATAAAAATCTGAACACCATCCGCTCGGCTAGAAATATCCAACAACTGCATCAAACTCGTCCGTTGCTCAAATACTTGAAATAAACGCTTGATCTTGTCCATATCAGAAACTAATTCACCAACTTCCAATAATTTTTTCTCGCCAGAGATAACCATGCCATCTTGAGGCTCTTGTAAAGTACTAGAGCTGGCTTGGACCGCTTGACTCATTAAAGCACTAATATCCGCTCTTAAACCATCCAACTCATTACGTAGACGCATTCGAACCGACTCAAAGTCAAGCCCAGCATAGTGGGAATTAATGTAGTTACTAGCCTCTATCAGTTGGGAGGGGGTGTAATCTTGGGAAGTGAGTAATATCCGATTTTGAACGTCGCCTTGTGGGGATACTAATATTAATAGAATACGCTTTTCAGATAAGCGTAAAAATTCAATTTGTTTAAATATTTGAGTCCTCTTCGGACTCATCACTACCCCAGCAAAGGTGGAAAGATTCGATAAAACATGAGCCGCCGCCGCAATAACCCGCTTTGGTGAATCTGGTTGAATTTCTTCGGAGGCCTCGCGCGCAGCAATGTCTTCTAATGGTCGAATAGTCAGCATCGTATCGACAAAAAGTCGATATCCCCGAGGGGTAGGAATCCGTCCAGCTGAAGTATGTGGACTTGTTACAAAACCCATCTCCTCAAGATCCGCCATCACATTGCGTATCGTTGCGGCAGATAAATCCAGCCCAGAATGCCTTGAAAGGGTCCTAGAGCCAACAGGATGGCCCTCAGATATATATCTTTCTATGAGTGTTTTAAGAAGTTCGTGGGCTCTTTTGTCCATAATATATGTGATTTTAACCGTTCCCCCTACAACACGGTCAAAGGTATCATTTGAAAGAGCACCTTTGCTATGGTTTAATCAGTATATGTCAAAAGAAAATAATCTTCCTAATCGGTTTGAACGTATTGCCCTTGTCGGTAAATTACAGGGCGACGCCATTGGTCGAATCCTAAAAGAAATTACCGAAGTGCTCGAGGGTCTAGGTTGCCATGTTAGTTTAGAACAAGAAACAGCTGCTCATCTTGGGCAGAGTAATCTTCCTACTCTTGCGATTACTGATTTCTCAGGTAAGATCGATATGGTCATCTCCATTGGTGGCGATGGTACTCTCATCGGAGTAGGACGACAAATTGCCGGTAAGAATATCCCCCTAGTAGGAATTAATATGGGACGACTTGGGTATATGACAGATATCCCATTAAATGAAATGTCAACGATCCTGCCTGGCATTATTCAGGGAAATTTTGAATCAGATGAGCGTTTTTTGCTCGAGGCATCTGTTATTCGTAATGGTGTTATTAGTCATCAAGGTCTGGCCCTCAATGATGTGGTCATCAGCCGATCTAGCATTTCAGGGATGGTTGAGCTAGCGGTTGATGTGAACCATAGTTTTATGTATAACCAACGTTCTGATGGTCTCATTGTTTCAACTCCAACTGGCTCTACGGCTTATAGCCTATCTGCTGGTGGACCAATCCTGCATCCACGGGTATTTGGTATTGTTTTAGCGCCAGTTGCTCCTCATGCGCTATCCAATCGGCCAATTGTTCTGCCCGGCGACGCTCTGATTGGAATAACGATTATTAGTGGCAAAGATGCTAGTGTTCATTTTGATATGCAATCCATGGCAATCCTCCAAACTGGCGACATGGTGGTGGTCAATAAATCCTCCAAAACAATCACTATCATGCACCCGCAAGGCCATAGTGACTATCGCACCCTGCGAGAAAAATTACATTGGAACGAATATCCTTCGTCTTTTTAGATCATGTTGCAACGTCTTGATATTCGTGATTTTGTTATTGTCCATCAACTAGAATTAGAGATGGGCCCAGGCTTTACTGTGCTTACCGGTGAAACAGGTGCGGGTAAGTCAATCTTACTAGATGCCCTTTCCCTGACGATGGGTGAGCGCGCTGATGTTAGCCAAATTCGAGAGGGTTGTGATCGCTCAGAAATTTGTGCTACTTTTTATATTGCTAGTGCTATTTTATCCCCCATCAAACTGTGGCTTACAGAAGCCGGATTTCCCATCGAGGAAGATGGAAAAAGCCTACAGCTCAAAAGGATTATCGAAACACATGGGCGAACTAAAGCCTATATCAATGGTAGTAGTGCAACACTTACCCAAATGCGCGAAATCGCAGAACAATTAGTCGATATCCACGGACAACACCAACATCAACTCCTCTTAAAACCTGGAGCGCAACGTGATCTTTTGGATCGCCATGCCCAATTATCTGAGTTGACTCTACTAGTCTCGAAATCCTATCAACATTGGCACTCTATCGAAAAAAAGTTACTGCGTGCCAAAGAGGCAGGCTCACAATTACTCCAAGAGCAAGAAAGATTGCGGTGGCAACTAGAAGAACTCCAAACATTAAAACCCTTGTCAGGCGAATGGGATGAGATTCAAAAAGAGCATAGCCGACTAGCGAATGCAGCTGCTTTAATTGATGGCACGCAAGCACTAATCAACCTTCTTAGTGATGGTGACCTGGCACTACTAGACCAATTAGCCAAAGCGCAAAGTATTTTAGATGATTTGGTTGATATGGATGCCTCTTTACAAGATGCTAAAGAAGCCCTCGAACCTGCAGCAATCCAAATCAGTGATGCAGTTCATAGTATTAATCGCTATTTACAAAAATTAGATCTTGATCCCGATCGGCTAGCCGAAGTAGAGGAACGATTGCAGTCTTACTATCGCCTTTCTAAAAAATTTCATTGTTCAGCCCAAGACCTTCCATCTATTTGGCAAGACTTACAAGAAAAACTACTAGTCCTAGAAGCCTCCCAAAATATTTCAGCGCTCGAGCAAGAGTCTCAAATAGCGCAAGAACTCTTTTATAAGTACGCTAAAGACTTGTCCAAAAAACGCCAAAAAGCTGCGCAAGAATTGGCCCATTCAGTAACCGCTGCAATGCAAGATCTGGCCATGTCTGGCGGTCAATTTGAAGTGGCACTTACCCCAAGCGTAGGCAATGCATTCGGGCTAGAACAAGTCGAATTTTTAGTAGCTGGACACCCCGGGGTTCAACCCAAAGCCATTGCGAAGGTCGCCTCCGGCGGTGAACTTGCTCGAATTAGCCTAGCCATTGCTGTCATTGCAAGTTCAGCCAGCTCAGTCCCAACACTCATTTTTGACGAGGTTGATGCTGGTATCGGTGGAGTAGTGGCCCAAACAGTAGGTGGCTTACTCAAAAAACTAGGGCAAACGCGTCAAGTACTGTGTGTAACCCATTTACCCCAAGTCGCCTCACAGGGAGATAACCAATGGCGTGTTAAAAAGGTCTCAACAGAACACCAAACGCACAGTGAAATTGAAGTCTTAAGCAGACCCGAGCGTGTTGAAGAAATCGCCCGAATGCTCGGCGGCGCAGCAATCACCCCAACGACCCGAAGACATGCGCGTGAGTTACTTGGTTAAAACGCAGGCTGCATGACTTCTTGCCACAATTCCCTGACAGCATCCCTAGCTAACTGAATTGGCTCACTTATTTCGTTAGGTTCCACGCGCGCAATTTGCTTACCCTCTAAGCGTAACTCATGTTGCCTTTTACGTAAGTCACGATAAGCCTGCGCTACTCGGTCAGATAAAGACGCATCAATTAAGCCAACCCGAGCTGCTATCCCTAAGAGCGCAATATTCCCCACATTAGCGACTAAACTGGGATAACGATAAGCCCAAGCTAGAACTATATATTGCGTCATAAATTCAATATCAACCATCCCTCCAGAGTCATGCTTCAAATCAAAATGGTCCGATCGATTAGGATGCCCAGCATGTAATTTTTCCCGCATGGCCAAGATCTCCTGACGTAAGCTCTTTGGATCTCTATTTAAAGATAACACCTCACTACGTATTTCTTCAAAACGCTTTCCGATTCGTTGATCCCCCGCACAAAACCGGGCCCGAGTTAAAGCTTGATGTTCCCATACCCATGCAGTGTTAACACCTTCACGTCGCTGATAAGCTTCGTAGGCGGATAAACTACTCACCATCAGACCAGCAACGCCATTGGGACGCAACCGCGTGTCAATGTCAAATAGCACACCTGAGCTGGTTGCAGTCGTTAACCAAGAAATGAGACGTCGCGCTAAGTTCATGTATAACTCCACCATCTCATGGGATGGTTTTTGAACTTGGGTGTCATCAAAAATAAATACCAAATCTAAATCGGAACCATAACCAAGCTCTTTACCACCCAACTTCCCATAAGCTATAACACCAAAACCCGATTGCGTAAAGTCTATCTCTAAATGCTTAGACTGCATCATCGATTGCCAAATACGGGTTAGGGTTTCTTGAATAAGAATGTCTGCCATACACGATAAACGATCACTAATTAACTCCACCGCCAAGCGCCCTTGAGCGCCGATCCCCAAATCTGCCAATAAAGTTCTGAAAATTTCGGCGTGATGCATATC
>CAIQHU010000096.1 GCA_903871735.1 uncultured beta proteobacterium
GAAATGGTTATTTCCTGGGCAAAGTATTAAACATGGGTGGATGAATCCTCAGAAACTCAATGAACGGTTTGTGGAGGTCGTAGAAAGTCTTGGGCTACCTGCGGGAAGGGAAAACGGCTTGACCGTTCATAGCTTGCGCCATTTTATGGAGACCCATTCCCTGAACCATGGGGTTCCGCAGAGGGCGGTTGATATTTGGTTGGGGCATACTGGCGGCAAAACCATGGCGGCTGTTTATTACAGCTTATCGGATGTTGAATCACAGAATTTCATGAGTCGTTTACCATTTGGTTTTATCACTACCGATAAATCAGGAGATTAATCATGTTTAGTGCAATGTTAGTATGGTCTGCTTTGGGGGCGCTTGTCCCAGATTTTAGGGACAAATTAGGGACAACTTTTTGCGATAATTGGCCTAGAAGTGCTGAAAGTGCTTTATTTATAGGCTTTGATAAGGCAGGCGAAAACCAAGCGGAGAGGGCGGGATTCGAACCCGCGGTACGATGTTACTCGTACGCCGATTTAGCAAACCGGTGCGATTCAACTCTAAACATCGCTCCCAGGAACGACTTAGAGAAAAACCAAAACCCTGCTGTGCCGTCTACTGTGCCATTGCTTCCCAAAGAGCTCCAAGAATTAATCAAGGCATGGCCCGACCTTCCAGAACCAATCCGTGTTGGTATTCTTGCTTTGGTAAGGGCATCAAAGCAATGTTCATGAGAGATGTTTTTAAGGGGAGGACTCCTTAAGAGACTAACGAATTAAACGAAATCTTACGAGTTTTGGATGCGACCTCACTTTGCATTTAGATGACATACTGATGAAACTATTCAAGGAAATGGGAAAACCAATGTAAATAAAACGGAACTCGTTTAAAATGATTGAAATAAATTATCCATTCATTCCAAAAACATGGTGGTGTTATGAGTAATAAACCTGATTCTGTAAAAATCCAAGCCTTAAAGGATGAATTTATAACCGCCTTCATAGAGTCAGCCACCATAGAAGACATTGATGAGTTAATTGAAGTATATTGGGCACAAGAAAAGCCCACTCAAACGCTTGCTATACTTCTGGAACTCCGAAGACAAAGGCTATTGGCTTATGATTACTTCAAAAATGTGATCGAGTATTCAATTTTCCTTAATTAATAATTCTCAAGATACTGTTTGACTTGTATTAGTTGATAATCCAAACTATTATTACTTAAAGAATTTTGCCCAGTTTTTTAAGTTTAAAGCCTCAAGGTTTATTTCTTGGGGCTTAATTTTTAAGGTTTAGATCATGCATTATTATTGCAAGTTGGATGATGATGATACAATTCATGGCCCGTATTCATGGGAAGAATTGAAATATTATATTTCAATGGGCAAATTCACTAAAAAAGACTGGTTTGCAAAATCAAGCGAAATTGACGCTGCAAACAAAACATTTAAAATTAAGACTTGGCTTCCCGAAGATTGTATTGATGAATTACACAACTTATTTTATCCCCCTTGGTCGTATGGCGATATATTATGGCCAACTCTTAGATCAAAAAATGTCCCATTTTGGGCAAGAATTGTTTTTGCTATTTCAACTTTAGCTTTAGGTGGATTTACTTGGATTACTATTTCTTTTTTAGATAAACATAAAATTTTTCCATTCAATGAACCTAAAAAAATAAACATTTTTGAACTTAATAAAAAATAAAAAATTAACAAGAAAACGTTAAGGTTCCCACATTAGGAAATGATTTTTAGAGTTA
>CAIQHU010000097.1 GCA_903871735.1 uncultured beta proteobacterium
CCAAAAAATGTAGTAGCATTTTGGTTAATCACTTGTTCAGCGCTAATACCTAATATATGTGCACCAGCTTTATTGCAAGTAATAATAGTATTTTCTTCATTCAAAGTTAAAACTCCATTAGTCATCGACTGCAGCATACTGGAGTTATAGTTCTTCATATTTTGCTCTTTAGCAAAAAGGTCAGCGTTTTGCAAAGCGATGGCTATTTTTGCAGTAAAGGCCTTTAAACGAGCTTCATCATCGGCATTAAAAGCACCAATTCTTTTATTTAAAACTTGGGTTACACCTATGATTTTGTTATGTTGATTGACAATCGGAACACAAAGAATCGATTTGGTAAAAAAACCAGTTTGTTTATCAAAGGCAGGATTAAAGCGCATATCTGCATAGGCATGGGGAATATTGATTGTTACGCCATTTTGGAAAACTGCTCCGGCAATACCAAGATGGTTGGGGAACCGAATTTCGGTTGAATCCAGACCCTGACTGACTTGGGACCATAGTTGATTTGTTTTTTCATCGTTTAAGAATAAAGTTGAGCGATCTGCATCGAGCATGCGAGTTGCCTCATTCATGACCTTTTGAAGTAAAACATTAATACGTATTTCGGAGGACATTTCAGAAACAATATTCAGTAAATCTAATTCCCGCCTGCGCTGCAACTGCATTTTTTCGATGGCTTGATTACTTTGAATAAAAAATGAGGAGTGTTGCATGATCTGTGCCACATGACTTAGATCACTTTTGGTGAACCGGCCCTGTTTTTTATTCAGTACTTGCACGACACCAATAATCTCCAATTGGGCATTTTGAATTGGTAGACAAAGCATATTACGGGTTTCATAACCAGTTTCCTCGTCAATACTTTTTTCAAACCGGGGATCATTTTGGACATCATGAACAATAATGGGTTCACCTTTAGAAAAAACAAATCCAGCAATACCATGCGTATTTAAAATCCGAATTTCATGTTTTAATTTACCCTCAGCCTTGCGAGAATAGAGCTCTTGAGATTCCGGATCATTTAAGAAAATCGTACTTCGATCGCCTTGAGTTTGATCGGTGATAATCACCAAGAGTTCGGCCAGGATGTCATCAAAAGAGGAAAGTCTTGCAAGCCTTGAAGATATCGCAAGTAAAAAGTCTGAATTGACAGTCTGGGGTTGTTCGATGGCAGGTTTAGCTAATTTGGGCATTTTGAGAATCATTCTAAAAGGATTGTTTAAGCCTTCTGGGGTTGGTCAATCTGATGTCGAAGGTTCGATATAGTTTCTTTTAATTGCTGGATTTCCTCATGTGATTTTTGTCGTTCAACTTGAATCAGACGATTTTTTTCATTTTGTTCAAACTGTATAAGGCTACGCAGTTCTTGAATCGTATTTTGTAGGTCGATAATTGGAGTAGTTTTGGAGATGGTTAAAGACTGTATTTGTTGTTTAAATTCGACTTGTTGTAAATCAAGTCGCTCACGCAGTGCAATAGCGGTATTTTTTAATTGTTGGATCTCATTTTGACCTTGTTGTGTGGCTTGATCGCGCGCCATTTTAATTTTTTGGTTCGTCAAGTTCAACTCTTCTCGCAGAGAAACAATGGTCTCTTTAAGAAGTTTAATTTCTAGCAATAAGGTTTGTGTTTGATACTTATCCTCTTGACGCGTACTAATGGATTTCATTTTCGACCCTTAGGATGGATTGTTTGAGCATTAAATCAGCACCTAGAGATTTTGCTTGATCACTGATAAATGCAACACTTTTTAGAAAAAACAATCTTCCTGGAATGCTTGCTACGATTCCGGCCATTTTTGGATTTGATTTTTCAAACTCCAAGCTCAGCAAATTACCAAGTTCAATCCCCCTTTCTGGGAGGCTGCTTGCCATTAAATCAGACTCCAACAGCAATATACTTAAGCGGTCTTCTAGAGTTAAGCTGGAAGGTTGCTGCATAGCTTTCTCAATGATCCCTGGCCTAAATATAGGGTCTGTTGATAGAAGTAAGTTTCTAGTTAAGCCATAGATTGCAGCATTTTCGGGAATATTTTTTTTCTTTAAAAATTGATGAATCTTTGCAATTGAATTAAGTTCTTGTTGACTCGCAATAAAATTGACTGTGCCATTGTGACCATAGTCATGTCCAATAGCAGCTATAAGAAGATGCCAGCAATCTAGTGGCGTTAAATTCCAGGGTGAATTGCCTTGACCGATTAGTTGGTTCTGTGAGATTAATAGACTCATCGTGAAACTAACATCAATAAAGTGCTTTCGTGAGTGATACTCTGGTTCATAAGCCATTTGGGCGTTATGTGCTTCAATTTCACGACTCAGATCCAGGCAAAGATCTTTAAAGATATTCTGATCATCTGCCATTTCCGACCATAGCGTTGACTCAAGTAATACTTGAATGAAATCGGAAAAGGAAATTTGCAAATCTGCCGCCTGATTAAATATATGCTCAAAATCCTCAGCACTCAATTTCGCATGAGAATTGATGAAAATTTGATTTAATGCAGCTATTGCAAGTTGCTGATTGGCGCTCATAGATAATTCGTTAGTAAAGTAAGATCTTCTATTGTAAGAGCTTCTATGCAAACCAAGACTGCCAATGCATATTGGCAGTCTCATAACTACTTAAGCTAAATAATCGTGCAACAAATGACCATAAGGAAGGGTCATACTCGTAACTAGGTGCACTCCCCCAGTAACTTGGTGAACAGGTAAATCCGCTAACGTACAGTTTACCGATGGTGTTAAATCAAGTCGAGCATTACCAATCCAAGCCCCTTCAACTGTCACATTTTCAAATGTAATGCCAATTAATTGAGCAATTTCAGGTTTACCATCAATACCTGGAATGATTTTCAGTGTAACTTGCTTTCGGGCTAGCAGTAAATTTTCCCGATGCGCTATTTCTGGATGAACTTGATGCTTATAGGTCATCGTACCTTGAGCCGTAATTTGTGAGGCGTACTCAAGGCTGCCTGTGAGCGTATCACCATGAGTAATCAGGGAAGCGTGGCCAAATTTCATTGGATAGCCCCAGATTTCTCGTCCACCTGCTAGGGGGGATGTATTGTTGACATACATTTGGCTAATGAAATTACATGGCTCACCTTTTAAAGTACAAGGGATAACCTGCGCGGCTGCTGAGTATGCACCAAAGCCTTCTCCATCTGGTAAATCGAGCCACTGGACAGAAACTTGGTTACCATCTGGCTCGAGGGGTTCTGGCAGAGCATCCCGAATTGCTTTGGGATCTGTTAGGTAATTAACGATTAAGTACTTTCGATTAAAAAACCGAAACGGGCCCCTTGGGTAGGTTGGGCTTTGCAGCGGCATGGAAGGTAGTTGCAACACATCTTCTTTTCTCATGAAAAGACTCCTCAATATAAAAGTTAGGGTTTTTGATCTTTAACGAAGTCGAATAAAACTCGGCCATGGGGCAAAGTAAGATCTCCAATGTAGTGCTTACCACCAATCACTTTTTTAATTGGCAAGTCGGCAACTGGAGCATTCACATGAGGAATTAGTTGTAACCTGGCTGGCGAGATCCAAGAGCCTTTAATGGAGATGTCCGTTAGGTTGAAAGCAACAAGCTGACAAATCTTGGGTTTGCCATCAAAGTTAGGGATCACTTTAAGGACACACGAGGTTTTGGTCATCGCTTTATTCATTGCTTCTAACCCACCTGGAGACGCTTGGTGTTTGTAGGCCATGGTACCCATTGCTACGAGTTCTCCAGCATAGTTCAGAGTCCCGGTTAAGGTATCAGAGTTAACAGAGAGTTTGGGGAAGGCGTATTTTTTTGGAAATCCCCAAATTTCTCTACCGGCTGAGATTGGGGGCTCATCATCAAGATACATTTGAGCGGTGTAGTTCACAACTTCGCCCTCAAATGTACAGGGAATAACAATACCGCTTTCCGTGTAGTCGCCAAATCCAGAACTATCTGGCATACGAATCCACTCGTACAGGACATGACCTTCGGCATTTGGAACTAGCGGCTCTGGAACTGCGGCCCGTAACAAGTCGTGATCAGTTTCGTAAGTAATAATCATATACTCACGGTTAATGAAGCGGTATGGCCCTAGCGGGTAGCTAGGGCATGCCGCCGGCATGGAGGGTAATTTAAGGATTTGATCAATATTCATGATGTGCCTGTGTGGGTTATAGAAACTCTTTTTCTAGATCAACGGAAGATCTAACGTTTAAGTGTGCAAAATTGTGTTTGAGCCAGTCAGTTGCATATGCTCGGCCCCGATCACGCAACATCGTTAAGAACTCCCAGTCGGAGGAAAGCTTAGAAGTGACCGACAAGTCTGACATGGCAACATCAGCGCGAATAGAGTGCATTAAGACGTATTTAAACTTCTTTTTGTGTTCATCTTTGATCCAGTTTTGGTCTAAGATCTTTTGCACAAAATGAATCGCTCGTAACTCCTTGATGAGGGAAGTATTGAAGGTGATTTCATTCACACGATTAGCAATTTCATCTGCAGTTGTAGGAAGTGTATTGCGTTCAACAGGATTGATATGAACAATCACGATATCGCGTGACTCGGTGTTATAAATTAATGGGTAAAGAACTGGGTTACCCATATAGCCACCATCCCAATAATTCTCTCCATTAATCTCTACAGCTTTAAATAAGAAGGGTAGGCACGCAGAAGCTAGAACTACATCTGCAGTTACTTCAGGAGCGTCAAATACTCTAGCTTTACCAGTTCTAACGTTGGTTGCTGTTAAAAATAATTTTGTTTTGGAGTGTTTTTCTAACTCTTCAAAATCTACGCAATTTTCGAGAACTTCACGAAGTGGATTGAAGTCCATTGGATTGAGTTGGTAAGGCGAAAAATTGCTTTGTATCATTTTGGCAACTTTAGTCATACTGGCATCTTCAAGCTTCACACCCATCATTTTTTCAATCGGTGATAACTTGATCATGCCGTATTTTTGACCAGCATCAGATATTTCTTTCCAAAATTTGTTCAGCGCAGCTCTCGCACCTTCGGGGCCTTTGATCATTCCATAAGCAAAGACAGCCGCGTTCATAGAGCCCGCGCTCGTTCCAGAAATACCTTCGATTTCTACGCGCCCGTCCTCAAGAAATTTATCGAGGACTCCCCATGCAAAAGCGCCATGGGCACCGCCACCTTGAAGGGCTAGATTAATTTTCTTTTTTTGGTTTCCGGATGAACTTGGAGCGGTATTTTTTCTTACCGTGGTGCGTCTAGTTGCAACGGGTTTAGTTTTTGGTACAGTCTTTTTTGCAGTAGCCATAGTGTCCCACTTTGTTGTTGATTTTGGTTAAGATAGTTTGTAAAGCGAAGGCAATGATCATTCATTGATCATTGCCTTAGATGCTTAGTGAGCTACCCAACCTCCTTCAACATTAATCGAGCCGCCGGTAATAGATGCGGCAGAATCGGAGCATAAAAATACTGCAGTGCCAGCAACTTGTTCAACAGTAACAAACTGTTTAGTTGGCTGAGCATATAGAAGAACGTCTTTTTTAACTTGCTCTTCAGTCATGCCACGGGCTTTTGCAGTATCTGGAATTTGTTTAAGAACGAGTGGTGTTAGCACATACCCTGGGTTGATCGCGTTACAAGTTATACCGTGTTCGGCAACTTCTAGTGCAACCGTTTTAGAGAGTCCCATAATGCCATGTTTTGCGGCCACATAGGCTGATTTGAAGGGGGAAGCGACGAGTGCGTGGGCTGAGGCAATATTAATAATTCGACCCCAATGCTTCGACTTCATATAAGGAATTGCTAGGCGACTCGTGTGAAATGCAGAGGATAAATTAATTGAGATAATTGCGTCCCATTTTGCGACCGGGAACTCTTCAATCGGGCTGACGTGTTGGATACCAGCATTATTAATTAGAACATCTACACCACCAAATTCTTTTGCTGCATGATTCATCATCGCTTCAATCGACTCAGCCTTACTCATATCAGCGCCATCATAGATCACCTTGATACCATAATCTTTTTCCAGACCGCTTCGAATAGTTTCAATTTCGGCAGCATCTCCAAAGCCATTAATTACTAAATTACAGCCCTCTTTACCAAAGCCATGGGCAATTCCAAGGCCGATTCCACTGGTTGATCCAGTAATTAAAACAGTTTTATTTTTAAGCATTTTGCGACCTCAATAAGTAAATTAGAATGGTGAAATTAAAACTATAAACTTTGCAACGACGGGATAATATAAACAATTAATATTTCAGTTAACAAAAAAATCAATTTTATGCACAAATTTGGAGCGCAAAATAGGACAACGTCGTTAGCGCAAAAGAATTATTACAACATATCATCATGGGAATTAAAGTTATTTAACAATAAAAGTGTATCTTTTCGGTGAATACTACTAATTATCATGATTATTATGTATCATATCCTTACTATTAACAAGGCTTTCCTCAAAATGGTTCGAAATTGTGTTTACGTGGTTTTTTTGACTGATTTGTTTTATCAAAACTTATATTGCCAAAGCAGTTTTTCAAATAAACCCCTCCTATCGCAGATTCAATCTTGAGTTTGCTTATAACAAACGTTTACTTGAACCTTACATTTTTCTAATAATATGAAAGAAAACGTCCTTAATATTTCTAATAATCTATTTTTTAAATGGGCTTTGGGCTTATCCCTCCTGTCTATTGCCTTGTACATCTTAGATGATCCACGAGTTGCCCCCAATGGAGGAACTTGGCTCGGGTATACCCTCGGAACTATTGGTGCACTGACGATTGTCTTTTTGACGCTTTTTGGAGTTCGTAAGAGAAGTTATCGCAGCAATTTGGGCGATTTAAAATATTGGCTCTCCGCTCACGTCTGGTTAGGCTTAGCCTTAGTTGTTATTGCTACGTTGCATACTGGATTTCAGTTTGGTTGGAATGTTCACACCCTTGCTTATGTTTTGACGATGCTGGTGGTAATTTCAGGAATTTGGGGAGTTTATATGTATTTGCGCTTCCCATCACTCATGAGCGAATTATTAAATAGTAAAACCCTGATTCAACAGGGTGAGGCATTAATAGAGATTGATCAAGGCGCACTGAAGTTGTTGGATAGCGTAGAAGCCGGCGCGTTTAAAAATAAAGCCTTACAACTTTTAAAGTCAGCTGCTACTGAGCCGATTTCACGGGGTTTTTGGGCAAATTTAAAGTCTGATTATCCAAACTCGGCTAGTGAAATTGCTTTAACCCAGTTCGAAAGCATGTTTTTACAGGGTGAGCAGTCGGCTCGTCAACTGTCTCAGTTAATGGCCAAACGTGTTGGACAACTCAAACGTATCCGAGAATTTGTACAACTCAAGTCCTTAGCTGGAGTTTGGTTAATTTTTCACGTGCCAATGTCTATTGGATTATTAGCAAGTTTAGTTGCGCATATTTTTTCTGTTTTCTTTTATTGGTAGGGTGTCATGGAATCACACAAGCCTGATGAACCGATTATTGCTGAGTTAAAGCGATTACAAGCGAATACATCTGGGAGGCGCTTTTGGTCTTGGATGTTTTTTTTTGGTGATTACGGGAGTGTTTTTAATAGCTCCTTTAGTGGCTAGTTTGGTTGGTGATTCCAACTCGGAATTATTGCAAAAGCGGGCCAAGCAAGATTTAGTTCAACAGCCAAGTCCAACTATTTTGGCCTTTGATCGGGTTTGGAACCCAGGACCATTAGCCAACGCCCATCAGCCTTGGGCCAATGATTGTCGAGTTTGCCATAGTACTAGCTTTGGTCGTGTGAAAGATGTAGATTGTTTAACCTGTCACCAAACGGTTGGTGATCATGTTACAGCCAAGCATCCTAAAATCGAAGGTTTGAATGTGACCTGCGCTAGTTGCCATCAAGATCACAATGGGGCGTTTAGCTTAGCAGAACAAAATAAACATTTCACGCAAGGTAACTGTAGTTCATGCCATAGTGACTTAAAGACAAAAATGCCAGAGACTCTAACGCAAAACGTTTCTGACTTTACCAAGGGGCATCCAACATTTCGTCTACAACTAGCTTTGGATCCGGCCCAGCCAACCAAGTTAACCCGTGTACGGATGGAAGAGGGCAAAGTTTTGCAAGAGCCCACTAATTTGAAGTTTCCTCATAATGTCCATTTAACACCTGAAGGCGTCCATAGCCCCAAAGGTATCGTTAAAACAACTTGTGCATCTTGTCATGAGCCTACCCTTGATAAGGTCGGTTTTAAGCCGGTTCAATTTGAAAAAAATTGTCAAAGTTGTCATGCTTTGAAGTTTGAACCAACCGTATCAAACCGTGAGGTACCCCACGGTCCAGTAGATGCTGTCTTATCCACCTTGAGAGAGTTTTATAGTTATACCAAGCTCAATGGTTTGCCCATGCAAACGCAGCCTTTGACGCCCTTGATCCAAATTGGACGCCCAGGTGAGCGAGAGCCTTCAGCAGTTTCATTTACAAGGCGGTCAGGCGATGATCGTGCACAGGCTAGCGCAGCTGCTACGGAGTTATTTGAAAAAACCTCTTGTGCGATTTGTCACGAGGTGCAACGCGTTGCTGGACCGGGTAAGCCTGGCACATCAGGTAAGGACTTGCCGCAATGGAGTATTGCACCTACGCCAGTGGCGCATACTTGGATGCCTCAGGCGAACTTTAGTCACGCTGCGCACTTGATGCAAGAGTGTTCCTCATGTCATGAGGCAAAAAATTCTAAGAAGTCGGCTGAGGTGCTAATGCCCGCGATTAGTGGATGTAAGGACTGTCATGCAGGTACAGTTCCAGTCGCTCAACGTGTTTCGTCTGACTGTGGCGTTTGTCACAACTTTCACATGAATCCTGATCAGCAAGCGGTACAAAAGAAATCCCACCCTATCCCTAAACAATCGAGCATACAGTCGTCAAGCTATTTGTTTTCTTCGATAGGAAAATCCAAATGAAGTTGGAGCGTTTGCTATACGGCATTTTATTTTTAGGGTTAGTTAGTTGCGGTGGTGGTGGAAGCAGTTCTTCTGGTGTTTCTTCAAGTACAAGCTTTACCGGTGGCTGTTCAGCAGTGAGTTTTTCCCAACAAAGTTTATCTGCGGCTGAGGTGGATCAAGTGATTGCTCAGGCTGTGAGTGTGGCGAGTACTCTCGGACAAAGTGCAACGGTGGCCGTGGTTGACCGGGTTGGTAATGTTTTAGGGGTTTTTCAGATGTCAGGTGGTGACTACAATGTTACGATTACCTCGAACAAGGGGGTTACTGGTGGCCTTGAGTCTGTTAGCTTGGACTCTAAATTTGCGGCGATTTCTAAGGCGATTACTGGAGCCTATTTATCTTCGAGTGGCAATGCGTTTTCAACGAGAACCGCTGGTTTTATTATTCAGGATCACTACATACCTCAAGTATCTAATTTTCCTGCCGGCCCACTTTATGGCGTCCAGTTTAGTCAATTGGGTTGTGGTGATTTAGTTCAAAAGGGTACTTCTACGACGCTTGGCCCTCGGAGATCCCCGCTCGGACTAGCTGCCGACCCTGGGGGGTTTCCTTTATACAAAAATGGTATGGTTGTCGGCGGAATTGGGGTGGTTATTCGGAGTAATCCGACTTATACCTTAGATCTAAATCCCACTGATATCGACAATGATTTAAAAGAAATCATTGCCCAGTCTGCAACCAGCGGATTTACGCCGCAAACGTGTATTCGGGCAAATCAAATTACGGCTAATGGAGTCACATTAAGGTATTCAGATTCGGATGATAATCTTAAAACACCTTCGTTGACTACTCTAGTGAGCGCAACTGCTTCCTATGGTAGCGCTTTTGGGGCGCTGGCCTCAGTAACGAATTATTACGTTGCCGGCACAGCACCTGCGGCGGGAACTGCGTATGGAAATGCCGCTTCGGGGTTTGCTGCTGATAGCACTCATTTTTCTGGTCAGTCTGGTTATGTGATGGTTGACGTGGCGAGCGCAAATCGCTACCCCCCCACCGCTTCAAGTGGTTTAAGCGCTGCAGAAGTAACCACTTTGCTACAAAACGGGCTTACTGTAGCCAATGTCACTCGAGCCCAGATTCGTAAGCCGCTTGACTCTGCAGCGCAAGTAACTATTTCTGTGGTCGATCAAACGGGGGTCATTTTAGGGATTGCTCGCACAACTGATGCACCCATGTTTGGCACTGACGTATCCCTGCAAAAGGCCAGGACGGCATCTTTTTTCTCTCATTTATCAACTAGAACGAATAATGCCAGAGGAAATCTGAGCACATTGAATTTGCTTGGAGATTATATTTCTTCTTCAACCGATAGTCGGCATGCAGATGTTTTTTTCCCTAGCCTAGGAAATACGAGTTTTAATAGCAATATTGCTTTTTCAGCGCGAGCGATTGGTAATATTCATCGACCCTACTTTCCGGACGGAATTGAATCTAAATCTCGCGGCCCACTCTCAAAATCCGTCTCATCTTGGTCGCCCTTTAATGTTGGTTTACAGCTTGATTTAGTGCAATCAAAAATCGTCGCTGCATTATCTTCATCAACGCTTACATCCTGCACGGCTAGTTCCGTTGGTATAGATAATGGTATTCAAGTTTTTCCGGGTGGAGTACCAATTTATAAGAGTGGGGTTTTAGTTGGCGGTATTGGGGTTTCAGGGGACGGGGTTGATCAGGACGATATGATTTCATTCTTAGCGGTTTCAAGAACATCCAGTTCGTTTTCTGCTATTACGAATGCAGTATCTAGCATCAGGTCAAGCATTCTAACGGCGTCAGATGGAAATAGCTTACGGTATGTGCAGTGCCCTCAAGCGCCGTTTTTAAATAGTACAGAGAATGCTGTTTGTGAATAAAACATGAAAAATCATCACAACCTTTCTACGAATTCACTAGCTTGTTTACTAGTGGTTTTTGGCTTGAGCGTTTCTCCCTCACAAGCTAAAGTTGTCAAGTCTTCTAAAAATCCTGTTCTTTTGGCTCAAGCGACTGGACAGCCGAGTAAATCGATGCCGGTCGTCGACACTGCTAAAACCGTGCCACCTTTAGCGCAAACTACTGAACAGTCCAGCAAATTATTACAGGTCATCGATATTTCAATTCCTGTTTACAGTCAGCCTAATTTGAAGTCGAATCAATTGGCAACGGTTGATCGTGGAACCCTCGTGACGTTAATTGCTACTCAGGGAGATTGGTATCAAATTGAGTTAGCCAACGATGCCCGGGATGGTCAGAAAACTGGATGGGTTTTACAAAACAGAAGCAAAGAGGGCGCGTTTGCTCTCCAAGAACTAGTTGGCCCTGGTAAAGCGGAGGTTACAAATCCGTTGATTACTGCCCCATCAGAGGCATTCTCTTCCTTACGTGGGCAGTCCTCTTTGCCAAGGGTAACCACTTTGGCGCCAATTGACCCGGCACAAACTACTTTGCCTGCACCTAACCTGCCAAGGGAGTCCATTTCGATACCTGATCGTTGGCGTTTGATGCAAACATTAGGCTTTAAGTTCCCCTTGTATGACCCATACAATCAAAATGTTCTTAAGGGTGATTTGCCAGTGCTCACTAATTTGGCGCCGGACTTATTTTTTAATTTAGGGGTAATTTCTGACAATTTGTTAGAGTTTAGAACGGTTCCGACCCCGGTTTCTCAAACAACATCTGGCTCTCAGAATATCTTTGGTAACCGTAGTCAGCAAATTCAGGCGAGTACATTAATTTTGAGTTTGGGTTTAAGTAAAGGGAATACGACTTTTAGGCCGCCGGATTTTGAATTCCGTTTTGTGCCAGCGATTCAGTTCAATCACGTTAATGTCGGTGAGGCAGCAGCTTTATATGTGGACCCAACTTACGGTACCCAAAGAAACCATAGCTTTTTAGGTGTTCAAGAGTTATTTGTTGACTATCACTTGCGCAATGTTTCACCAAAATTTGACTTTGATAGTTTGCGTGTTGGTATTCAGCCGTTTATATCTGACTTTAGGGGCTTCTTATTCCAAGATACTGCCATGGGGGTAAGAGTTTTTGGAAACCGAGATAGTAATCTCTACCAATATAACTTAGCGGCTTTTCAACGAATAGAAAAAGACACGAATTCAGGGCTTAATAATATTGGCAAGCCCTTACGAGATGACTATGTTTTTGCAGCGAATTTGTATAGGCAAGATTTTCCAATCGTAGGTTTTACCTCTCAAGTTACAGCGATCCATAATTTGAACCGAGAAACGACGGTTCACTATGACGAAAACGGGTTTTTAGCTCGCCCAGCTTTTTTAGGAGACGTTCGACCGCGGGAATACCAAGTGACCTATTTTGGTTATAGCGGTGATGGTCATTTAGGAATGTTATCCGATCGCTACCGATTAAATCTGTCTACGACTTCTTACGCTGCTGTTGGTAAGGACAACCGAAGTCCGCTGTCGCAGTCAGCGCAAGATATTCAAGCGTATTTTCATGCTTCAGAGCTTTCCAGAGATTTTAGCTGGGTGCGTCTACGAGGAAGTTTCTTAGTGGCATCTGGTGATAAAGATCCTTATGATAATAAAGCTACAGGCTTTGACGCTATTTTTGAAAACCCACAATTTGCAGGATCTGATACCAGTTACTTTATTCGTCAATCGACACCCTTGATTGGCGGTGGAGGTGTCGGACTTTCTGGGCGTAATGGTTTACTACCATCCCTGCGCTCATCGAAGGAGCAGGGACAATCGAATTTTCAAAATCCTGGGTTAAGACTCTATGGAATTGGCGCAGATTTTGATGTTTTGCCACAATTGCGACTTTTCTCGAATATTAACAAATTGTATTTTATGGATACTTCATCGTTAAGTGTCTTGCGTAATCAATACGTTAGTAGTGCAGATATTGGAATAGATTATTCGGTTGGATTTCATTGGCGGCCTTATTACAACCAAAACTTGTTAGTGAATGGTTCTGCAGCGATACTACAATTTGGCGATGGCATGAAACAGCTTTACGGTAATACCCAAAGTAACTTACGTTCAATTATTTTGAACGCCATATTTAATTTTTAGGCGCGTGATCTATGATTTTTTTTGCTGTATCTCGTAAAAAAATATGTTTAGCCATCTTAGGCATTGGTATGCTGATGGGGATTGGGCAACAAACTTTATTTGCGAATGAGTCAAGTAAACTTGACATGTCTATTAAATATGTAACGGCTCCGCCAGCGCCTAAGGCGCAGACTACCGAAGATGCTGATAAAAAGTCCAGTGGTTGTGTTTCATGTCATATTCAGACAGACCGGCACACGATGCATGCTAATCCGGGGGTTGTTTTAGGCTGTACGGATTGTCATGGTGGTGATGCTAGCATTGCGTTGCCTAAAACAGCCAAATCCCCCAACATTAAGAATGATCCCGTTTATCAAGCAGCGCTGAATCAAGCACATGTTTTGCCTAGAGATAAGAGTTATTGGAATCATACTGCTTCAGCCAATCCTGCTGGTTCTTATGCGCGGCTCAATAAAGAGTCTCCTGAGTTTATCCGGTTTATTAATCCTGGGGACTTGAGGATTGCTAGAGAAGCTTGTGGTGCCTGTCATTTACCAATTATTCAAGCGCAAGAGCGCAGCCTTATGGCTACCTCCACCATGCTATGGGGCGGCGCGGCTTATAACAATGGTATTTTGCCAAACAAAAACTACAATTTAGGCGAGTCTTACACACGCGATGGTAAGCCTGCTGCAATTCGAAATCCTGGTAAGCCGTCTAAAGACGAAGTTGCTAAAAAAGGGATTATTGAGCAAATTTATCCCCTGCCTGCCTGGGAGACAATTCCTCCAGGCGATGTCTTTCGGGTATTTGAAAGTGGCGGTCGGGTAATTAATTCGACCTTCCCTGAGGTTGGATTACCTAATTCAACGGGTCAGTTACAGAGGTTAGACGAGCCGGGAAGACCGGACATTAAACAATCCAATCGAGGCCCTGGGACAGGCAGTCGGATTTCTGTTCCGGCGCTGAACCTGACTAAAACACGCCTGAACGATCCTCATCTATGGTTCTTAGGGACTAATGATAATCCTGGGGATTATCGCTCTTCAGGTTGCACTGGTTGTCACGTGATTTATGCGAATGATCGCGATCCAAGACATTCAGGGCCATACGCAAAATACGGCAATACTGGCATGACGCAAACCCTTGATCCCACCATTCCTAAGAATCGTTCAGGACACCCGATTCGGCATGAATTTACGCGGGCAATTCCTTCATCACAATGCATGGTTTGTCATATGCATCAACCAAATATTTATGTGAACTCTTTTTACGGCAATATTCAGATTGATTATGAAACAGATGCTCCCAAATTTTGGCCTGAGAAACAGCGTTATCCATCGCATGAAGAGGTTCGCGAGATCAACGATCGTAATCCTGAGGGTGCAGCTGTTCGCGGTAATTGGTCTGATCCGCAGTTTCTTAAAGACGTTTGGTTAAAAAATGATACGTTTAAGGACTCTCAGTACGCTGACTATCATGGCCACGGTTGGAATTTTCGAGCAGTATTTAAGCGTGATAGAAAAGGTACTTTGTTAGACGCGAAGGGGGGCAAAGTTGCAGACGATGACCCAAATAAGTTTAAAAAAGCAGTCCACATGGCGGATATCCATTTAGACAAGGGGATGCATTGCGTTGACTGCCATTTTTCTCAGGACATGCATGGCAATGGTCATATTTATGGTGAAGTCGCCCAGGCTATTGAAATTGACTGTGCCGACTGTCATGGTACATCGAAGCAATATCCGACCATGTTTACAAGCGGTCCAGCAGCCAGAAAAGGCGGCATGAATATGCTCTCTTTGAAAACGCAGGACGGCCGTAAACGTTTTGAATGGCGTTCAGGAAAACTGTTTCAGCGGGCCTCTTTAGATCCTAATTTGGAATGGGAAGTTAGTTTGGTAAAAGACTCAGTCACGCTTGGAAGCCATAACTATAACGAAAAATCTGCCCGCGCCAAATTGATGGCTGCAGGCCCTGAAGGGCAAATGGGTAAATGGGGTGCTGGTAGTAAATCTTTTGCTCACGATAATGAGAAGATGACTTGTTTTTCCTGTCACACCGCATGGACTACGAGCTGTTCAGGATGTCACTTGCCAATTGAGGCAAATAATAAAACGGATCGTCTGCATTACGAGGGTGGTGAAACCAGAAACTATGCCACTTATAACGTGCAAGTCGCAAGGGATGATGTTTTCCAGATTGGTAAGCATGGCCCAGCCAAAAATCACCGTATTGCGCCAGTCAGATCTAGTTCGGCGCTCGTTTTATCCTCTACAAATAGCAATCGTGAGAGGATTTACATTCAGCAACCGCCCATATCATCGAGTGGTTTTTCTTCGCAGGCTTTTGCACCGCATTTTGCACACACTGTGAGAACGACTGAAACGAAGACTTGTACAGACTGCCACGTATCCGATAAAAATGACAACAACGCCATCATGGCTCAATTGCTTTTACAAGGTACTAATTTCGTCAACTTTATTGGGCATTATGCTTGGTTAGGTGCAGAGAAGAATATTGAAGCGGTGAAGGTCACGGAGTGGGAAGAGCCCCAAACGGTGATTGGCAGCTATTTACAAAAATATGCCTACCCAGATTATTTTAAGAACCACTTGTCACTTGATTTACAGTTAACCGAATCACACACAGCGAAGACCGCCGACCAAGTAGGTTGTCTGCAAATGCGTGGTGAGTATATGTTTGTTGCCGAGGGTAAGGGTGGCTTTCGGGTTTACGATATTGCAAATATTGCTAACAAAGGGGTGAGTCAGCGGATTATCAGCGCGCCTTATTCGCCATTAGGAAACAATTCTTTCGTTAGTTCTAAAAATGCTACGTGCATGGCCTTGCCAACCAATCAGCCGATTGCGCCAGATCGGAATCAAGGCACATTAATGCGGGAAACAAACATGGAGCAACCCTTCCATCCAATTTATCACTACGCCTTTGTAGTGGATTCTGAAGAAGGTTTAATTGTTGTTAATGTAGATACCTTTGCTGATGGCGACCCGAAGAATAATTTCCTAAAAAGAGCGATTACTTGGAACCAAGATGCTAAGTTAAAAGGTGCTCGTCACATCACCTTGGCTGGGTATATTGCTTATATTACGACGGATAAAGGCATTCAAATTGTCGATTTGAACAATCCCTTAAAACCCAAGCTTGGTGCCTTTATTGCCCTCCAAGATCCAAGAGCGACCGCTTTGCAGTTCCGTTATTTATACGTAACTACTGCTAAAGGTTTGCAAGTCGTCGATATGACCACGATTGCTGCTCCGCAATTACTAGGTGCTGTCATTCCTCTGAGTGATGCAAGGCGAGTATATCTAGCAAGGACTTATGCTTATGTAGCTGCAGGGAAAGATGGATTAGCAATTATTGATATAGAAAAAGCTGATCAGCCTAAGGTCTATCAAATGTTTACCGCGGATGGACAAATCAAAGATGCCTCTGATGTGATTGTTGGCTCTACGAATGCGTCCTTATTTGCGTATGTGGCTGATGGCACAGAGGGTTTAAAAATTATCCAGTTAACTTCACCCGAATTACAGCCCAAGTTTTACGGTTTCTCACCAGAACCTAATCCACGACTCATTGCCTTGAAGAAGACCAGGTCCCCAGTTAGAGCATTATCAAAAGGATTAGATCGTGACCGAGCTGTTGATGAGATGGGCGAGCAGATTGCTATTTTTGGCCGAATTGGTTCACGGCCATTTAATCGTGCAGAAATGGAAAAGATGTACCTAGATGCTAATGGTAAACCTTGGAAAGTATCCGATGTTGGTGATCCGAATGATTACTTACCATTAATGTCACCATTGATTAAACGTTAATTGTTGAGGAATAGATAATCATGCCCAGCTTATACCTTCGCCCACTTCTTTTTGCTTGGAGTCTGATGTGGAGCCTCTTGACGTTCGCAGCCCCACCTCTGCCTCATCAGGCACCAGCCGTTAGTCAAGGAAATATTAATTGTGCAAGCAGTACCTGTCACGGCTCAATTACGCCTTGGCATGATACGAATGTATTACAAAATGAATATACAACTTGGTCCATGTATGACAAGCATAGCCAAGCGTATAAAGTACTATTTAATGACGAGTCAAAACGTATAGCTAAAAATTTAGGGCTCAAGCAACCCGCTCACGAGGCTAATCTGTGTTTGGACTGCCATGCGCATAATCCGCAACCGAAATTGCGTGGTGAGCGTTTTTTAATATCTGAGGGGGTTAGTTGCGAGGGTTGCCATGGGCCGTCAGAGAAATGGCTAAAGAGCCACACAGTACCAGGAGTTACGCACGCTCAGAATGTGGCGAATGGGCTATATCCGACGAGTAATCCTGTCGCTCAGGCAAAGCTATGTAATTCCTGTCACGTGGGTGATGAATCGCGTTTTGTAACCCATCGTATTATGGGCGCTGGCCACCCTAGGATGTCCTTTGAGTTAAATACCTTTATTAAGATTGAGCCGCCGCATTACCGGATTGACTCAGATTATATTATGCGCAAAGGGAACGTGCAGCCGATTCGGTCATGGGCAGTGGGGCAGCTAATGACAGCTAAGTCGATGTTAGATACCTTGGCAGATTCAAAAAGAAACCATGACGGGATTTTCCCAGAATTAGTACTTTTTGATTGTCACGCCTGTCATCATCCGATGAGTAATAAGCGCTGGTCTTCACGAAATGCTTTGCCGCCTGGTGTAGTTCGTTTAAATGACAGTAGCCTTTTGATGGTGCAGGCCATCTTACAAGCTACAGATACTGTTGCTGCTAAGCAATTTAATACACTGAATATGCAATTACAGATGGCCACTACGGGTAATACAACGAAAGGCAGTCAAGCAGCATTTTCTAGGGTTGAAGAGACGGCAAAAAATCTTTCCAAACTCGTGACCGAATTGCTTCCGAAAATTGAGAAGAGTAATTTAGATCAAAGTAAGTTACAGGATATTTTCATGGTTTTAGTAAAGACTGGACCGAGTTATACCGATTATGCAGGTGCAGAGCAGGCCTATATGGCTATAGCCAATGTTGGTAATTTAATGTTGGAGAGTTCGCCTGGAGGCGCTTCTGAGCAGCTAAAGAGGAGCATCGATCGTCTTAAAAAAGAATTAGCCAATGAGGATACCTTTGCGCATAAGAATTTTGTGGAAGAATATAGTAAGTTGGGTCAATTGATGCAGGATAAAAACGGAAGAAAATAATGGATACCCCGCAATCTAATCAAGCAAAGATGATGTTTGCCGATGTACAGGCGGACTATGATGTTGTCATTATTGGATCTGGCCCTGCCGGCCTAGCTGCTGCTGCACGGGCACATGAGTTAGGTAATCGACATGTACTTTTAGAAGCAGAGACGCACGCCTCCGATACGATCTATAAATACCAAAAGGGTAAGCACGTGATGGCTGAGCCTGGTGTTTTGCCACTGCGTTGTGGTTTACCATTTGCTGAGGGTAAGCGCGAGGTTATTTTAAATGATTGGAATAAAGGTTTAACCGATCAGGGTATTCATATTGCGTATCAGAAGAAGGTCAATGGCATATCGAAAGCGGGGGCTTCTGGACCGTTTCAAGTAACCTGTGAAGACGGGACTGTCTACACTAGCCGAACTATTATTTTGGGGATCGGCTTACAAGGAAATGTTCGTAAAATGGGGGTTCCTGGCGAGAGCTTACCTTTAGTACAGTACACCCTAGCAGATCCTGAAGAGTTTAAAGACGAGACAATTATTGTGATCGGTGCAGGTGATGCTGGTATTGAAAATGCCGTCGGCTTAGCAAAGCAAAATAACGTTTACCTAATGAATCGGGACGATGAGTTTGGGTATTGTAAAGATGGCAATCGTAATTTAGTTCTAGCCGCTGAGAAAGCTGGGCAGATAAAAATTTGTTATAAAGCTTTTGCGGTTGAGGTGGTTGAGACTGGATCCAACCCGCCCCTAGAGTTTGTTTTTGATGGTAAAAATGGCCAGGAGCGTATTGCCTGCCACCGGATTATCGCCAGGTTAGGAGCTATTCCACCGCGTAAATTAGTAGAGAGTTTTGGGGTGCAGTTTCCCAATCAAAATCCAACATCATTACCCGTTTTATCGGAATCCTACGAGTCCAATGTGCCAGGCTTGTTTATTGTCGGTGCACTAGGTGGCTATCCGCTGATTAAGCAGGCCATGAATCAAGGCTATGAAGTTGTCCAGACGATTAATCAGTTGCCTGTGGTGCAAGTAGATGAACCGATATTGCGTGAGCGCTTGGCCGGTTGGCAAAAGAGTAAGTCGATTTCAGAGATATTAGATGAAGTATTAGCTCGGGTTGACCTATTTAAATCGTTGACTAAATTGCAGGCTAGAGAGATTTTAATGGAGTCCAATAGCCGTCAATATAAAGCTGGTGAGGTTATTTTTAAGAAGAACGACTATACAAATACTTTTTTCACCATTTTAGAAGGCTCGGTCGATATTGTGTTTGAGAAGGAAGGTGAGAAGCCTCAGGTTATTTCTCTGCCGGCGGGAAATTTCTTTGGTGAGATGGGCTTAGTTTCTGGTCGAAGAAGAACTGCAACCATTAAGGCAGGTAAAAATTGTATAGTTTTAGAGACTGCCCGACGCGGTATATTAAAGTTAATTGCGACGAGTGATGAGGCGCGTAAAAAGATAGATGCCCGATTTATTATTAATTCGCTGATTACGTATATTGGAAATGTGTTTAGTGTGGATGATTTACTCGAGTTGTCCAAAGAAGTGGAAATTAAGCGGTTTAATGCGAAAACTACTATTTTTAAAGAAGGCGATGAGCCTGATGGACTGTATTTAATTCGAAGTGGATCCGTATCGGTCTCTAAAAATATTAATGGTAAAGACCAAATATTGGCTTATGTATCTGCGGGTAACTATGTTGGTGAGATGGCGCTCGTAGATAATTCAAAGCGAACTGCTTCAGTGAATGCGGTGGTAATGACAGAAGTATTGATACTCAAGGCCGAGAGCTTTAAGAAGATGGTCGATAAAAACCCGGTCTTATTGCAGATTATGCGCGCCAAGATGATCGATCGTACTCGCCAGAACACTTCGCATGAAGCTCTTGGCCAAGATCAGTCTGGGATTGCCAACTTCTTCCTCAGTCAGGGCTTAGGTGAGGCATCAGATGTTTTAGTGATTGATGAGAGTTTGTGCGTGCAGTGTAATAATTGTGAAACGGCATGCTCTGAAACGCATGACGGCGTATCACGATTAAATCGTGCTGCTGGCGCGACTTACGCTAAATTACACATTCCTATTGCTTGTCGTCATTGTGAAAATCCAAGTTGTATGAAAGATTGCCCACCGGACGCATTATCGCGAGGCTCGAATGGTGAAGTTTTTGTCAATGACTCGTGTATTGGATGTGGCAACTGTGAGCGTAATTGTCCTTATGGTGTGATCCAAATGGCGGTAAATAAACCGCCTAAAAAGGGCGCTGGATTATCTTGGTTATTATTTGGACTTGGTGAGGAGCCAGGTCATAGAGCGCCTGATTACGATCCTGCAGCGCGCAAGCGCGCGGTGAAGTGTGATATGTGTAAGGCAATTCCGGCTGGGCCTTCTTGTGTACGAGCTTGTCCAACTGGCGCGGCTATTCGAGTTTCTCCTGAAAAACTCTTAAAAGAGTTTTTAGGTTAAGCTTGCTAAGTAGCCACACAACAGGTCACACATCGAAATGACACAGACTATGCAGGCAAGGACTATTCAGATTGATGTCGTTTCTGACGTTGCTTGTCCTTGGTGTGCCGTAGGATTTGGGGCCTTAACTCAGGCTATGGATCAGATCGGTGATGCTGTTAAATTTGAAGTCCATTTTCAACCATTTGAGTTAAATCCTAATTTACCGGTGGGTGGACAAGATGCGATGGAGCATTTGACTGAGAAATACGGTATTGATCAAGCGCAGATGGCTAAAAATCAAGCGCAGATTCGTTTACGAGCCAAAGAGGTGGGCTTTGATTTTCATCCAGAGGGGCGCAAAAGAATTTATAACACTTTTCATGCACACCGATTATTGCACTGGGCTGCTTTAGAGAATGGCTTAGAAGCTCAGAGCCGATTAAAAAAAGAGTTACTGATCTCATACTTTTGCCTGCGCGACAATATGGATTTGCAAACTACGCTCATCGCTGCAGTTTCAAGAGCTGGTTTAAATTCTGATCGCGCCATAGAAGTTCTTAATCAGAATGAGTTTGATAGTGAGGTTCGTCATATGCAGCAGCACTATTTGGACTTAGGCATTCACTCCGTGCCGTCATTTATATTAGATGGTAAGTACTTAATGGCTGGGGCTCAACCAACGGAGTCTTTTGTTTCTGCCTTTAATCAACTGCTCACGAAGCAAGATTAAGCACTAAGCTTGATGCGGCTTTTCTTGCGCACTCCAGCGCTTTAGTAAAGAGATGGTTGATAGTAGTTGATTTGCCATAGTTGCTTGCATATTCCCTTTTGCTAGTGCGTTCATTACCACATCAGCTCTAGTCTCCTCGGGGAAGGCAGTCAACATACGAAGTATTTCTGACTCAGAAAGCCCCTCATGAAAATTAGCCCGCACTTCAGCGACAGTTAATTCTTGATGCGCATATTTTGCTTTCGCAAGTTGCAATAATTCGGTTAATTGTTGCGTTTGAATCTCCGAAAAACTAGGCTGTTGATTTGCCTTTGTTGTATCTTGAGTTTGTGGGATTATTTTTTTAGATGGTCTAGAGTAATTTGGACTATCCATAGTATTCTTTATGCAGACTAATAAGTTTGCAGATTAGCATAAATTGATATGTATAGGAAAGAACTAAATGCTGAAACAGAAGTATCAAGTAAATATTTCTAGAGATATTTCTATAGAAGTTTATGATGAGGGTGTTGGTCCTTTGATTATTTTATTGCCATCCTTAGGTAGGGGAGCTAAAGATCTTGAGGAGCTAGCAGTTCCATTAGCGCTTGAGGGATATCGAGTCCTTCGGCCAGAACCAAGAGGCAATGCTGCTAGCATCGGCCCTCTTGAAAATAAAACCTTACATGATTGGGCTAGCGATATTGCTGCAGTGATTTCACAAGCAAATCAAGATCCTGCTTGGGTTGTGGGGCACGCGCATGGTAATTGGATTGCTAGGACGGTCGCTACAGATTATCCTCATTTAGTTAAGGGGTTAATTTTATTGGCTGCATCTGCAGGTAAGGTACCTAAGGGATCTAATGCGTTACCCATTCCACCAGAGATCCGGATTGCGATTGAAAATTGCGCCAGACCGGAAATTACCGATGATCAGCGCCTCGTTTTTTTACAAGAAGCTTTTTTCGCCCCAGGCAATGATGCTAAAAGTTGGTTAACAGGTTGGAATTTTGATTTAATGCAAATTCAAACAGCTACTCAACGAAGGACACCAATCGACGAATTTTTTTATGGTGGAATTGCACCAATATTAAATATTCAAGCAAAATATGATGTCATAGCACCACCAGCCTATGCAAATGTTTTGAGTGATTATTTAGGAGATAGAGTTACTAATGTACAAATTGATCATGCTGGACATGCATTAATTCCAGAGCAGTGTCAAGCAGTAATTGAAGCGATTCTTGCCTATATTAGACGTACTCTTTGATAGAATGAATTTTTAATATGCGAAAAAAAATGATAACTAACTTTAATCAACTATTTGTTCTTTTAGGCCTAAAGAAAATTCTGTACGGCACGGCTTTATTTTTCTTTATTTTTACACAAACAAGCTATGCACAAATACTAAAGCCAATAAAAATTGTTGTGCCATTTGCACCAGGTGGTGGAAACGACGTAATTGCTAGACAAATTGCTAAAGATTTAGGGCAAATCCGTAATCAATCTATTTTGGTTGAGAATCGGGCTGGTGCGGGTGGTAGTCTGGGAACTGATTATGTTGCAAAATACTCTGGCGAGGAGATTGTTTTATTATTGGGCCACTCAGGTACGGTTTCTATTAATCCTACTTTATTGGGCTCTAAATTAGATCCAACAAGAGATCTTGAGCCTATCGCCATGTTGGCCTCATCAGCACTTGTTTTAGTAGTTGCTCAAGATTCTAAAATTAAATCGATACAAGACTTGGTTTCGCAGTCAATACAAAATACGGCACCATTTAATTTTGGCTCGAGTGGTAATGGTACTGGAGCACATCTTACGGGAGAAATGTTTAGACTTATTACAGGTTCAAAAATGTCTCATATTCCTTATAAGGGAACTGGACCAGCATTAATTGATGTTGCTGGCGGACAACTAGAGTTAATGTTTAGTGTAATTCCACCTGCTTTACCATTAATTCAGAGTGGAAAATTGCGTGTAATTGCTGTTACGTCAAAAAAACGATTACCAAATTTTCCAGACTCACCGACAATTGGGGAGTCTAATGTTACTTCACTAAAAAACTTTGAGAGCTCGGTAACATATGGAATCTTAGGTTCCCTAAGAATTCCGAAAGCCTTATTGGTAGAGTTATCTAGTCAAATTTTAAAGATTGGTTCCGAGCCCGAATTTCAGTCAAAGTTGGTATCTGAGGGGGCTTTACCCACATTGGGTGATGGATTGCAATATAGTAAAGTTATCCAATCAGAGACTAAGAAATGGGCTGAGATAATCAAAAAATCAGGTGCTGTTGCGAATTAATGACTGAGTCTTTTGAGAGTTACCAAGACACCTCTAAGAAATTAGACCATGTCATAGTTACTTGGCTAGAGGACGGTACTAAAAAATCAGCCCAGTGGCGCACAGCGACGAATCATCCTTCGCCTTCCGAAGTTGTTGTTACAAAAGATACGATTAAGGCTGATCAGGCCTATCAATTGGCATTTGATGGCAAAGCACTTCTTTGGCGATCAGATTTTCCTAATGCAAGAAGCCTATTGCAAGCCTTATCTCGTCGAAGTTTACGACAACCAAGAAGTAATCAAGTAAAAAACACTAAGAGTTTTCAGGAGATTTTTTTTGAGCAGCGGGCCATCCAAGAAAAGCGTGCGAGAGTTCTCAATCAACTATTGGTTCCCTTAAGTGCTGACTATGTGATTCAATTACCAAGAGCGCAAGATGTAGCCTTAGCATGTGAGCAAGTTTTTGGATCATCGCAGAGTGATAGTGTGATTTCTCTAAGAGCTTTACTGGCCATCGTTAGTGCTCACGAATGGCGAAAAAAAGGTGTACAAATTCCACAACTTAGCCGACGAATTTATCCACATTTTGGAGTTTTTTCGCCGCTACGGTCTGAGTACCTTGATTTAGTTGATCAAGCGCCCTTATCCCCCAATTGGAAATCTGCTTATGACATTGGTACTGGTACCGGAGTATTAGCAGCGATTCTTGCCAAACGTGGCTTATTAGAAATCACAGCTACAGATCTTTATCAGCGAGCTGTTCTTTGTGCAAGAGCGAATATTCTTTTATTCGAAATGCAAGAACGTATTCAGGTGATACAGTCAGACATGTTTCCTCCAGGTCGAGCAGATGTAATTGTTTGTAATCCACCTTGGATAGTTGCCGAACCGAGTTCATTGTTGGACTCTGCTGTATATGATTCTAAAGCGACGATGTTGCGTAGTTTTTTGAGTGGAGTTAGAGATCATTTAAATATTGGTGGCGAAGCGTGGTTGGTTATATCTGACATTGCCGAGCATTTAGACTTACGATCAAGAGACCAATTTTTGGAGTGGATTGCTTTAGGGGGCCTCAAGGTCGTGGGGCGAATTGATGCTCGCCCGGTGCATGGGCGAGCAAGAGATCAAGAGGATCCTCTTTATCAAGTTAGATCTAAAGAAATAACCTCTTTATGGCGCTTACAAAGTAGCTAAATTACTCTTTTTCAACACCAGCTTTTCTGAGGATTTCACCAATAATAGGCGATTCTTTACGCGACAGTTCAAAGACTTTATTGGGTTCACTATAGAGTGGTGTAACCCCGAGTTTTTCAAAGGAATCTTTGATTTCCTGAGAAGTCATTATTTTGCCCAGTTCTTGGTTGATACGTTCAATAATGCTATTTGGGACACCTTTGGGAGTTACGATTGACCACCAATTAGCTGCTTCGAAATTAGGAAAGCCAAGTTCAATCATCGTTGGTAGATCTGGTAGAGTTGTCGATCGTTGCGGCGATGTCACCGCTAGAGCACGTAGTTTATTGGCCTTAATAAATGGTACTGCTGGTGCCATATCAGAGAAGACCATGTGGATTTGCCCAGCAACCAAGTCTGCAACTGCGACGCCCGTGCCTTTATAGGGAATGTGAACTATGTCTACATTCGCTGCCGTTTTATACATCTCTCCGCTGATATGCGACTGAATTCCTTTACCACCAGAGCCAAAATTCAACTGACCTGGCTTGGATTTGGCTAGTGCGGTTAGTTCGCTGACACTTTTTACTGGAACGCTCGGGTGAACAACAAGGACTAGACTAGCAATAGCGACCATCGAGATTGGGCTAAAGTCTTTGTACCAATCAAAACTCATTTGTTTAAACAGGTGCGGATTATTGACTACGGTACTACTATTCGATAGTAGGAGAGTATAGCCATCTGGGGCAGACTTTGCAGCAATATCATGACCAATATTGCCAGATGCTCCTGGACGATTTTCTACAATAACTGATTGACCTAGGGCGTCGCTTAATTTCTGAGCCATGATACGACCAAGAACATCACTTGTTCCTCCTGGAGGAAACGGTGCAATAAATTTAATGGGTCGATTAGGATAGGTAGGCTGAGCGTAAGCGATAGATACTGCGGTAATACTTAGGATAGAAAAAATCCATAGACGACTGATAAAATTTCGCATAATAATTTCCTAAAAAACAAGTCCGAATCAAAAAATATCTATTGCCGGCGTAATTCCAATAGAGTCATTCGGCTTAGTATGAATTAATCTACAAAAAATACTATTAGGACAAGTGCTAGGTTAGTTGAGAAATTGATTCCCTTTACTCCTTTTCCACACCAGACTTTCTGAGTAGTTCGCCAATGATCGGAGAATCTCGCTTCGCAATTTCATGAACGCGGGCTGGGGTGCTGAATAACGGCGTGATGCCTAGTTTATCGAAGGCCTCTTTGATTTCAGCGGAGACCATGATTTTTGATAGATCGGCATTGAGACGTTGAATAACGGCTTGGGGAGTACCTTTGGGGGCTGCTAAAGACCACCAAACTACGGATTCAAAATTAGGATAGCCAGCTTCAATCATCGTTGGAATTTCTGGCATGATATTCGAGCGTTGGGTAGAAGTCACTGCTAGTGGGCGCAGTTTACCACCCTTAATGAGTGCAACAGCGGGAGCCATGTCAGAAAAAACCATTTGAATTTGTCCAGCGGCCACATCGGCGACTGCTTGTCCAGAGCCCTTATACGGAATGTGCACGATATCAATGCCTGCGGCCGCTTTATAGAGTTCACCGGTAATGTGGGAGGAGATTCCTTTACCGCCAGAGCCAAAATTGATAGATCCTGGTTTGGCTTTTGCCATAGCAGTTAGTTCAGCAACTGATTTAACTGGCACACTGGGGTGAACAACAAGAACTTGACCGGCTGTAGCCACCATTGAAATTGGCACGAAGTCGACATACCAATTAAAGTTTAGTTGCTTAAATAGATGCGGATTATTAACTACCACTCCACTGCTAGATAATATGAGGGTATAGCCATCCGGATTGGCTTTCATGACGTATTCATGACCGATGTTGCCAGATGCTCCACCCTTGTTTTCAACGATCATACTTTGGCCTAGGCTATCGCTTAATTTTTGAGCAAGGATGCGACCAAGAATATCACTAGTACCACCGGGTGGAAATGGCGCGATTAATTTAAGGGGTTTATTGGGGTAGGTATTTTGTGCATGGGCACTTGTGCTTATTGAGAGAAAACTAACTAGCCCAAGCAAAATAGCGCTCCAGAAGATAGTGTATGGGGTAGAATTTTTATAGATTAAGGCTCTCAATTTGGCTCCAGTATTTGTTTATATTTAGTATGACTATAGTATATTTTAAAGAAAATTGGAATGATTTAACGATAGACGCTTTATGCTGATTTAAATATATATAGGAAAGGATATTAGTTCATGCCGCTCATTTCGTGCATTAAAAAAAGTATAAAGTCATTGTTTTATACAGTTAGTTTGTTGATTAGTTTTGGAGTATTCGCTCAGAATCCGCAATCGCAGATTGCGAATGTCAAGATTGGTAACATTCTTTGGGATATAACTGAAACGACGATTGGGGAGGTCAAGCGTTATGCGCAGGTAACTGGGTTTCGAAGTGCTGCTGAAATGCAAGGGGGGGGATTATCCTATGAAATGGGTTTTGTTAAAAAGCCGGGTTGGTCATGGCGAACACCCTACGGAGTTACAGCGAATGATCAAGAGCCCGCCGTTCATCTCAATGCGCAAGAAGCGCAAACGATCTGTCGTTTTTACGGTAAGCGCTTACCAACTGATTCAGAATGGGTCATGGCGGCTTATTTAGAGCAGCGTTCTCAGCCTAAAGATGGTTTTACTTCAGGGCGACGTTACCAATATCCAAACGGTGATACTGCGCGAGGATCGCACTGTTTAACTGGTTGTGCTGAGCATCAGGGTGTAGCGCCAAAGGGTGCCCTGAATAGGGGGACTGGACATGTTTTAGTTGGAACTACAAAGCCTGGTGTAAATGGTTTATTTGACATGGGAGGGAATGTATGGGAATGGACTGCATCATCTAATAGTGGTCAGTCGATTACGCGCGGTGCATCATGGTGGTATGGGCCAGAACAACAACTCGAGAGTAATGTTGCTACCAAGCCAAACGATACAACGGTAGTTTATATTGGATTTCGATGCGTAAAAGATGTGCCGTCAGCTGCGTTATCTGAGAAACCATAAGACCTACTCATCAGAACTGCTAACAAAGGGTCTTATGGCAAAATAGTGCTAATAGTAATCGCTTAATAACCATAGACAGGAAATCAATAATGACTGGGTCCACAATTAAAACAATCGGATTTATTGGCTTAGGAATCATGGGCCAGAGTATGGCAGGTCATTTATTGGCTGGTGGGTTTGGGCTCAATGTTTATAACCGTACAAAAAGTAAAGCTGACGGATTAGTTAGTAG
>CAIQHU010000098.1 GCA_903871735.1 uncultured beta proteobacterium
GTCTATGCAATGGCAGGACATGGTTTTGTTGGCGCAGGGTCTCAACCAATTCAAATGGGACAACTCGCAGTATTTGGTGATGGCGATGAAATTGTTGTTCGCGCAGCACAACATCAGGAATCACGTTCTCCGCAGCTCGAACTCTTTATTCTCGGCGGTGCGCCAATTAAGGAACCTGTGGCGTGGATGGGTCCATTTGTGATGAATACAAAGCGCGAAGTACTGCAGGCATTTGAAGATTTCCAGAAGGGTCTGCTTGGCTCAATTCCAGCGATTTACAAGGAAGATGCCAAGCCAAAGGCACCGATTCAGCGCACAGATAAGTTGCAGGGCGATAGTTCTGCGCTTAAGTCTGAGGCTGATTCATCTTCTGGTGCTGCTGCGATTCTTGATGTGCACGGTGCTCCAACAGATATGCAGGAATCTGGGGATAACTCACCTCTTTAGTCATCACCTTGTCAGCCCACCAATGCACTATCTGCACATGCCTTCAGCGACTGCAGCGATACGGATGAGTGAAGATCACAACTCTTCATCAACGTATGCTCGTGAAGACTATCTAACCTTAAGTGTTTCTAGCAGTGAAGAATGCGTTGCCACACTTCTCGCAGCCGCACCTGGGATCAAGACTTTGGGTGGGTTGATTGCGATCGATCCCCAAGATCTCTCCCCAGCCGCACGCATTGATTACCTATCCGCGCTTGAACGACAGAGCAGTTGGTTGCAAGCTGCGATGCAACGCGCAATTGTTGCTGTGGCTGGAATAAGCGAAGGAAAGTCTGACGGACCATTTACTGGAGTCGATGAGGCTGAGCGCGAAGACGTTTCTTCCGCACTACGACTATCTGCTGGCACTGCACAAATGCGTATTGATGTTGCGCGCACACTCGTTAACCATCTTCCAAATACATGTTCAGCTCTTGCTACTGGAGAGCTAAGTGCAGCACATGCAACGGTAATCGCAAGAGAGACAGCGGCAGCGATTCGTGATGGTTTGAGTGAATTCGCGATCTTCTCAATTGAAGAGAAGGCAATAGCGCACGCTGAATTTCACACACCTTCTCAAGTGGCCCAACAAGTACGCAGCGCAATCGCTAAATTTGCACCAGCCACATTCGAGGAAGTTGTCGAAAAAGCTCGTGATAGTCGACGCGTGAGTTGCTATAAAGATGTCGATGGAATGTCTACCGTCGTTGCCATCTTGCCTGCAGAAGATGCGCAGACCGTAATGAAGGCTATCGAAGCATTTATTATCAAGGGTTCCTCGGTGTTTAAGATTTCTGATCTGAGCAAAACAGATGCCCACACAATTGATTCTTACGACAAAGTTGGCAAAACCTCTGATTCACGTAGCGCTGATTCACGCCACTCTGATTCACGTAGCGCTGACATGAAGCGTGCTGATGCCCTCACGTCACTGGCAGGTTTTGCACTAGCCGCAAGTAGTGAGGAGGTTGCACTTCATCGTCGACCAATCACGGTAAATGTAACAATTGATCTTCCAACACTTCTTGGTTTAAGTGAAAATCCTGGACAGCTTGCCGGATATGGCGCTATTCCCGCCTCTGTCGCACGAGCACTTGCAAGTGATGGGAAATGGAAAAGATTCATTACAGATCCGCAGACTGGCGCACTTTTAGATTATGGGCGAGAGACTTATCAACCACCACAAGCCCTTATTGATTTTCTGATTGCGCGAGATCGAACTTGTCGATTCCCGGGATGTAGGCGATCGGCTGCACTCTCAGATCTTGATCATGCGCAAAGTTGGGAAGAAGGCGGAACCACTTCACTTGATAACCTCGGTGCACTCTGCCGTCGCCATCATCAATTGAAGACCCATGGTGGCTGGGGTATTGAATCCCGAGCAGATGGATCGTGCACGTGGACTTCCCCGTTGGGAAAGATTTATCAGACTCCAGCGCGCTCGATTGCCGAGTCTGTTTAACCGAACCTGCCCCAACTGTTTAACCGAACCTGTCCCAACTGTTTAACCGAACCTGCCCCAACTGTTTAACCGACACTACCCTGACTGTTTAGCCGAGCTTCTTGCGTGCTTTGGGGTGAATTCGCCTCTATCCCGCTGCCGTTAGAATCAGACTATGAACAAGCACGCGCAGGTCATCGATAAGGTGATTCTCTATTACGGCTTTACGCCGATTAGTGACCCTGAAGCGTTGCGTCTATGGCAGAACCAACTCTGCACTTCACTTGGATTAACTGGTCGCATCCTTATTTCAAAGCATGGAATTAACGGAACTCTTGGCGGCAAAATGGCGGACCTGAAAAAATATGTACGCCAAACTCGTAGTTATCCAGGATTTAAGAAGATGCCTATTAAGTGGTCTGAGGGAACTGGAAATGATTTTCCACGTCTTTCTGTAAAAGTGAAATCCGAGCTAGTGGCATTTGGTGATCCTGATGTCATCCAAGTAGATGAGAACGGTGTAGTTGGCGGCGGTACTCATATACGCCCACATCAACTTGAGAAGCTGGTCCAAGAACGTGGCGATGAAGTTGTCTTCTTTGACGGTCGAAATGCTTTCGAGGCTGAGATCGGTAAGTTCAAGAATGCAATCGTCCCCGATGTAACTTCATCACGTGATTTCATTGAAGAGATCGAAAGTGGAAAGTATGACCACATTAAGGATAAGCCGGTAGTTACTTACTGCACCGGCGGAATTCGCTGTGAGATTATCTCTGCAGTAATGGTCAAGAATGGTTTCAAAGAGGTCTATCAAATTGATGGCGGAATTGTTAAGTACGGTGAAGCCTTTGGTGACGATGGATTTTGGGAAGGCTCTCTCTACACCTTTGATGCACGCATGAAGATGGAGTTCTCAGACCACACTAAAGTTATTGGTAAGTGCGAAAAGTGTGAAGCGCCTAGTAATCTATTTAGGAATTGCAAAACAGCTTCATGTCACCAACTCATTCTTCTCTGCGATTCATGTGCGACGCTAGATCCAAATCTCGCTTGCACACATGATCCGAGCAAAGCACGCGACAAAGAACTCATCGGCTAATTGCAGATCCAATGATCTGGTGGCCAACAGAGGTACCCACAATTTCTCGTGGCCTCATCACACTTCGCAAGCCGCATCTTGACGATACCCAGGCAGTCTTCGATGGGTGTCAAGATCCTCTCATTCCCAGATTTACTGCAATCAGCGCTGATTACTCCATGGCACATGCCCTTGATTATGTGCAGCGAACCGATGCATCTGTGCGCACACAGCGTGAGCTCCCGTTCGTTATTGAGTATGGCAATGGCGATGACAAAGTCTTTGCCGGAACTATCTCGTTCCACTCTCTGAGCGTCAAGAACAGTGTTGGCGAACTTGGTTACTGGATGACCTCTTCTATGCGCGGCAAAGGGATTGCAACTACGGCGGCACGGATGCTCACTGATTATGGCTTTGCTTCTATTGGCTTCAAGAGAATCGAAGCTCTCGTTGATATCGAAAATATTGCTTCAGCTAAATTACTCGAGAGCGCTGGGTATCAGCGTGAGGGTCTGTTGAAGAATAAAGTCACACGTGATGATGGACGGCAAGTAGATATGTATCTCTTTGCTGCGGTGCCAGAAACTTGGGAATATCTACCGATTTAATTCATGACTAGTAGTATTTGAGACATGGAGTCCCTAGCGCTACTGGTTGTTGTAATCCTTACTGTCATCATGTTAAGCGGTCCGCTTGGAATTCTTTTGACGATCAATCCAATCTGGAATGCAGCACTTAAAGTTCCAGCGCTTTGGTATGCCAGACGAGTACTTATCTCAGTCTTAGCAGTAGTTGGAATCGTTGCTGGATTTCAAGTTTTGTTTAGTGGCATCCCCTTCCTTGCATCACTCATGGTGATGTCAGGGATGTCTTTCAATATCATCGCAATCAAGTTGGAATACCAGATCGGTAAATTCAATAAGCGTGCGACTCCGGGAACTCCGGGAGCATCACAGCTCTAGAGGATTAAGGAGCTGATAAGTCAGAGCGATAGAGATTAGAATTCAAGCAGTGAAAGTTTTACGACAGATAACTGCTGCAATAAATGGTGGAGGTGCCGGGAATCGAACCCGGGTCCTTCGGAATTAAAATAGGGCTTCTACGGGCGTAGTGTGCTTATCGTTTTCTCAGTTCCGAATCTCTTACACACGAGTATTCGACAAACTCATTTGCGAAAATGTTCTCCGACA
>CAIQHU010000099.1 GCA_903871735.1 uncultured beta proteobacterium
TGTCACAACTTGGATTGCTTCCATTTTCTGTCCTTCAACATAGTCATACGACTAGGCTTATGCCTAGTCTTTTACTTTAAAAACTATGTCCGATTGAAATGGGGGCTAATACAGCATAGATAAACTAGGTGTAAACCCTTGTTGGCTAGATTCTTACTTTAAATTGTTTAAAACTGTAATAATCAAAAATGACTTGAAATAATTTGTAGTGATTAAGAGTTTATTTGTTTTAACTCAACCCCTAGGGAGAAACCATGTCAGATCAGCATCCCGAGTACAGCACATTTTCCGTTTTATTATTAATTTTGGCGCCAACCATCTTTTTTGTAATTGTTGCGGCATTCACAATATCAAATTGAGTTTGGATTTGCACAAGTTGTAATAGCCGGTTGATCGTTAAGCTTTGCTTTGACTATTGCAGAAGCAGTATTTTGTTCGCCATCAGCCATTGCCAGATAATGCCTAAAATAGCACTTGCCAAGAGGACGCGAAGGATATCCTGCTGATAGCGGATTAGGGCAATGCAAGCAGCGCTTAAGATAGCCAGTGCAAACAACGTTTCATGGCCAAAGAGTGGGCCATCCCAGCCTTTTGGCCAAAGAGTATGATAGGCGAAAAATACCGATAAGCTAGCGATAACGCCAACAACTGCGCACGTTATGCCGTTTAGAATCGGAGTTAAACGAAATTCTTGGCGGGTAGACTCAATGAATGGACCGCCTAATAAAATAAAGCAAAAAGAGGGTAGGAAGATGAACCAACTGACGATCATGGCGCCAACGATTCCGGATAAGATGCTTGATTCAAACAGTTGACTAGTATGGCCAGCGATATAGCCGACAAAGGCTACAACAATAATGAGGGGGCCAGGCGTTGTTTCGCCCAGGGCGAGACCATCCATCATTTGGGCTGCGCTGAGCCAGGAGAAATCAACTACTGCTGCCTGAAAGACATAGGGAAGAACTGCGTATGCCCCCCCAAAGGTTAAGAGCGCTGCTTTGGAGAAAAAAACGGCTAATTGGCTATAAGTAGAATCAATTCCCCAAATAATTACACATAGAAGAAAAGGGATTGCCCAAGCCAAAAGACAGATGAGAGCAGTAATTAGGAATTTCTTTGTATTAAAAATGGTATGGTCTAGGACTTGATCTGTATCGCCGATGACAGCCTGTTGCACTCCTATTTCTGGTGTTGAAGTATGTTGCTGAGGATTACTACTGACCCATTCTGGACGATAACGAAAACTAGCAAAGCCGATCAAGCCAGCGCTCAAAATAATGACTGGGTAGGGAATGTGAATCAAAATACCCAAAAATGATAGGCATGCGATTGCAATATGCAAGGGTTTTTTGAGTATTCGGGTGCCAATTTTATAACCAGCATGGATTATAAGTGCCGTGACGGCTGGTTTAATACCCAGAAAAATTCCGGTTACTAAGGGGGTGTTTCCAAATAGAACATAGAGGCTAGAGAGGAGGATTAAAAGAATGAGCGCTGGTAAGATGAATAGCACGCCAGCGACGATACCGCCTACAGTTCGGTGTAGTAACCAGCCCATATAGATTACTAGCTGCAGGGCCTCCGGTCCTGGTAAGACCATACAATAATTGAGCGCATGTAAAAAGCGTTTCTCGGAGATCCAGTGTTTTTTTTCGACAAGCTCTTGGTGGACTGTGGCGATTTGCCCAGCCGGTCCACCAAAGCTGATAAATCCGAGTTTGAACCAAAATTGCAGGGCTTGTGCCCAAGAAATACGCGTTGGATTATTTTTCAATGATTAGACGGATCGTCCATGCCACCCACGACATGGCTAAAGCCAGAATCGACATAAGTAATTTCTCCGGTAATTGCTTGGGAGAGGTCTGACAAAAAGAAAGCGGCAGCATTACCCACATCCTCGACTGTGACATTGCGACGCAAAGGTGCATTTTTCTCAACAAAGTCCAGGATTTTTCCAAAGCCTTTGATACCAGAAGCCGCTAAGGTTTTGATCGGACCGGCCGAGATTCCATTAACTCGGATACCTTTAGGGCCCAGTGAGGCTGCTAAATAACGCACACTTGCTTCTAGAGACGCCTTGGCTAGTCCCATGGTATTGTAGTTTGGTACTGTTCGTAGGGACCCCAGATAGGTTAGGGTCAAGAGGGCAGCATTTGGTGAGAGCATGGGTAAGGCAGCTTTGGCCATCGCCGGAAAACTGTAGGCGGAGATGTCATGGGCGATTTTGAAGCCTTCGCGCGACAAGCCTTCTAAAAAATCCCCAGCGATTGCCTCTCTAGGAGCAAAGCCGATGGCATGCACTAAGCCATCAAGTTGGGGCCAAGTTTTTTGCAGATCGGCAAATAATTGATCAATTTGAGCATCGCTTCCAACATCACAATCAAAGATCAGTTCGCTATGGAATTCTTTGGCAAATTCCTTAATTCGGCCGATAAATCGTTCCCCAACATAGGTAAAGGCCAGTTCGGCTCCCTCCCGGTGGCATGCTTTAGCAATACCATAGGCAATCGAGCGATTGGATAAAAGCCCGGTAATCAATATTTTTTTACCGTTTAAGAAGCCCATCTATATTTCCCCTAGAATCTAATGGATATCAAAATCCAACGAAATTTGTTTGACCAAATTACAATTGTTACACATGAATACAGCAATTTTAAAAGATCCCCTCGCAGATGCTCTGAAAAATCCTCTCAAGGGGCTTGGAATACGATTCGTTTTGATCACTTACTGCTTGATTTGTCTGCCCCTCAATGCATGGGCGGGACATGCTTTTTCGCAATACGGTAACCCCAAGTATCCGAAGGATTTCACCCACTTTGACTACGTTAATCCGCAAGCACCACAGGGCGGCACTTTAACTTTAGCCAACCCAGACCGCCGCACGAGTTATGACAAATTTAATCCATTTAGTTTGAGGGGTGTTTCGGCGCCGGGTATTGCGGGTTTAATGTTTGAGTCTTTAGCGATTGGTAGTGCTGATGAAACCTCTTCGATTTATGGTTTGATAGCACAGGATATGACTCTATCTGAGGATCGTTTATCGATGACTTTTGTACTTCGTCCTGAGGCGAAATTTAGTGACGATACGCCCATATTAGCGAGTGATGTGAAGTACAGTTTTGATACGTTAATGAGTAAGTTAGCCCATCCACAATATCGCATGGTCTTTGCCGATATTAAGCAAGCGGTAGTCGTTGGCGAACGCACGGTGCGTTTTGATTTTAAAGAGCGTAATGGTGAGGCGCCGCTTTTAGTCGGAACCTTGCCTATTTTTTCTGCACGATGGGGCATTAAAAATGATGGTCAGAAGGTCGCCTTTGATCAAATTGCTTTTGAAAAACCGATTGCAAGTGGGCCATACTTGATTGAGTCCTATCAGACTGGCAGAAATATTATCTTTAAAAAGAACCCGAACTATTGGGGAAAGCATTTAAATGTTCGGGTCGGAAATTTTAATTTTGACCGAATTGTTTATAAATTATTTAGCGATGATACAGTCCGGTTAGAGGCTTTTAAGGCTGGAGAATTTGACGCGATTGTGGAATATCGCGCAAAATTATGGGCCAAGAGTTACCAAGGTAATAAGTTTAGTAATGGGACTTTAGCCAAGCAAGAGTTTACGCACAGAAACGGGGCTGGCATGCAGGCTTTTGCGATGAATACGCGCAAGGACTTTTTTAAAGATCCCCGTGTGCGCCAAGCGATGGGTCTAGCGCTTGACTATGAATGGATGAATCGGCAAATTTTTTATAACCAATATAAGCGTTTAGACAGTTATTTTTCCAATTCCTTGTTAGGTGCTAGTTTTGAGCCCAATAGCATTCCTGAAGGAGAAGAGTACAAGTTATTAAAATCCTTAGATCAGCAATATCCTGGGGAGATTCCTGAGGCTGTTTTTGGTCCTATGCCTTCTCCAGTAAGCACTCGTGAGCCAAATTCCTTACGAAAAAACTTATTAAAAGCGAGGGATTTACTGGAGCAGGCTGGGTGGACATATCGTGATGGCGCATTACGTAACGCCTCGGGTCAAGCATTTGAATTTGAAATGCTAGAGGATAGTCCATTTTTATTGCGTATTTTGTCAGCTTACATTCGTAATTTAGAAAAGTTAGGAATCAAGGCCAATGTTCGGACTACGGATAATGCGCTTTACAAGAAGCGTTTAGACGAGCACGACTTTGATATGACAACGGTGCGTTACCAAGATACCCAGAGTCCGGGTAACGAGTTGTGGGATCGTTTTGGACGTTTAGCCGCTGATGAAAAAGCTTCCGATAATCATCTTGGGGTTCGCTTGCGTTCGGTTGATGCCCTCATTTCGCGGATTACTAAAGCTGAAAAGAGAGAGGACTTATATTTAGCGACGAGGGCATTGGATCGGATATTAATCCATTCATACTATGTTGTTCCTCATTGGTATAGTCCGACTCACCGGGTTGCCTATAAAACCGTTTTAGGTTTTGCCCAACCACCCGCATATTACCGGGCAGAGGATTGGATTATTGGTAACTGGTGGCGAAAATCCGCTTCTGAAATAAATCTCCCAGCGAAGGAATAATGGTATGCATCCTGGATTAGTGCCTTACATTATTAAACGCCTCTTGTTAATGATTCCAACTTTGCTTGGTGTTTTAACCTTGACCTTTATCGTGGTGCAATTTGTTCCTGGAGGCCCAGTTGAACAAATGGTTTTAGAGTTAAAAGGTGGTGGTGCAGCTGGGATTGGCTCAGGGGAGTCGTCGGGTGCTGGCAGTAATTACCGAGGAAGACAAGGCATTGAAGAAAAAAATTTAGTGGAGATTCGGGCTTTATATGGCTTTGATAAGCCGCCTTTAGAGCGCTATATCGATATGTTGATTCGGTTTGCTAAATTTGACTTGGGGAAGAGTTATTACCAGCACCAAACGGTTTGGGATTTAGTGATATCGAAGTTACCTGTATCGCTGAGCATCGGTTTGTGGACTTTTTTTATTTCCTATTTGATATCTATTCCGCTGGGGATTGCCAAAGCGGTGCGGGATGGGAGTCGTTTTGATATTGTTTCAAGTTTAGTCATCCTAGTGGGTTATGCGATTCCTGGTTTTGTGATGGGTGTTTTGTTGCTAGTTGTTTTTGGTGGGGGAAGTTTTTTGCAGCTGTTTCCTCTTCGTGGACTGGTTTCGGATAATTGGGAGAGTTTGAGTTGGGCGGGGAAGGTGATGGATTATTTGTGGCATATGGTGCTCCCGATTACTGCATCGGTTATTGGGAATTTCGCGATGATCACCATGCTTACCAAGAATTCATTTTTGGAAGAGATTCGTAAACAATACGTCACCACTGCTAGGGCTAAGGGTTTAAATGAAAATCAGGTACTGTGGAAGCATGTCTTTAGGAATGCGATGTTACCTTTACTGACTGGCTTTCCAGCAGCGTTTATTGGGGCATTTTTTGCTGGTTCGCTCTTAATTGAGACCTTGTTTTCTTTAGATGGTTTAGGTTTGATGTCCTTTGAAGCGGTCATGCGCAGGGACTATCCCGTAGTTTTTGGAACCTTGTATATTTTCACTTTAATTGGCTTATTTACTAAACTCATTTCTGATATTGCTTATGTCTTAGTAGATCCTCGGATTCAGTTTGGTTCGGAGGGTTCCTAATGGTTGCGGTCAAACCCAAAAATACAGCTTGGCAGAGATTTAAAAAAGACCGTTTAGGGTACTGGAGTTTATGGACTTTTTTAATTCTTTTTGGGATTAGTTTAGGCGCCGAATTTGTTGCCAACGATCGGCCGATTATTGCGGTATATCAGGGCAAGGTCTTTTTTCCAATTTGGAAAGATTACTCAGAAAAAACTTTTGGTGGTGACTTTGAAACCCCGACTGACTTTCATGACCCTGCGATTCGGGCTAATTTAAGTAGTGCTGGTAATTGGGCTATTTATCCGCCTGTTAAATATAGTTATTTAACGCTGAATTACTTTGCTAAGGAGCCCAATCCAGCTGGTCCATCTAGCGATAATTGGTTTGGAACAGACGATCGTGGTCGCGATGTTTTAGCGCGTCTGATTTATGGTTTTCGTTTATCGGTTTTATTTGGTTTAGTACTTACCTTAGTTGGTGCTGTCATTGGAGTTTTTTTAGGTGGTTTGATGGGCTATTTTGGTGGACGTTTTGATTTAGTAAGTCAACGGCTGGTGGATATTTGGCGATCGATGCCTGAGTTATATTTATTGATTATTTTTGCCTCGATATTCACACCAAGCATTTGGTTGCTCGTGATTTTGTTGTCTTTATTTAGTTGGATCAACTTGTCGGACTATGTCAGGATTGAGTTTTTTCGAAATCGTGCTCTAGAGTACGTGCGGGCGGCTAAGGCCTTGGGATTAACGAATACCCAAATTATGTGGCGACACATTTTGCCGAATAGTTTGATCCCGGTGATTACTTTTTTACCATTTCAGATGAGCGCTGCGATTTTATCTCTTACCAGTTTAGACTTTTTAGGCCTAGGTGTTCCTCCGGATACGCCGAGTTTGGGTGAGTTGTTATCCCAAGGTAAGGCGAACTTAGACGCTTGGTGGATTTCTTTATCGACATTTATTGTATTAGTTGGTACTTTATTACTACTTACTTTTATGGGAGAGGCTTTAAGAAATGCCTTTGATCCACGTCGAAAGGCTTCTTCATGAGTTATGAACTAAGGATTGAGAACTTAAATATTTCTTTTGAACAAGGTCGAAAACAAAAGAAAGTAGTTGATCAGTTAAGTTTTGTTGTGCCTGCGGGTCGGCGTGTTGCCATTGTTGGCGAATCAGGTTCAGGTAAATCTTTAACGGCTTTATCTGTTTTAGGGCTCTTACCGGACGGTGCCCAGGTAAGTGGCGATGTGTCGTGGAATGATCAGAACTTATTGCGCGCGAATTTGGAGGACTTACGAGCCATTCGAGGACGTGAGATTGCGATGGTATTTCAAGAGCCAATGACAGCTCTTAACCCCTTATTTACTGTAGGTAATCAAATTGTTGAGGCTGTTCTGGTGCATCAGTCGGGGTTACAAAAAGTAGCTGCTTATGCATTGGCTTTAGAGATGTTAGAACGGGTTGGTTTATCGGATGCGCGTATGAAGTTACAAGCTTACCCGCATCAACTTTCAGGTGGCCAGCGCCAACGGGTCATGATTGCGATGGCCTTAGCCAGTAAGCCACGCTTATTAATTGCCGATGAGCCAACAACTGCTCTAGATGTCAATTTAAGGAAACAAATTTTAGATTTACTCAAAGAGTTGCAGCAAGACCCTGCAGGGCATGGAATGTCTGTCTTATTAATCACCCATGATCTAAATTTAGTGCGAAAGTTTGCCCAAGACGTGGTGGTGATGCATCAGGGGCGTTTGGTGGAGAGTGGAACCGTGCAGGAGATCTTCGAGAACCCGCAAACACCGTATACACGGGCGTTAGTCGAAAGTAAGCCTGACAAAAACTTATTACCAGTTTTACCACTCGCACCTTGTTTGATGAAAGCCGCCGCCATTAGTGTGTCTTATCCTAGACCAAAGCTTGGTTGGGATCAAGTCCTCACGATGTTTGGGCGCACTGCTTGGAATATCGTCTTAGACCAAGTCTCTTTAGATTTAAGGCAGGGTGAGACGGTCGGAGTGATTGGTGAGTCAGGGTCTGGTAAGACTACTTTGGGGATGGCATTGTTAGGGTTGATGCCAGGAATTTCTGCAAAGACCGAGGGGCAGCTAGAGGTTTTTGGACAATCTTGGCATACTTTAGGTGAAGCCCAAAAACGAGCGATGCGTGCTCGCTTGCAGGTCATATTTCAGGACCCATTTGGGTCACTATCTCCCCGCATGAGTGTTGGCCAGATTATTGCAGAGGGTTTAGCAGTTCATCAGCCACAGTTAACGGCTAAGCAGCAGATGGAGCGAGTATTGGAGGTCCTGATTGAGGTTGGTTTAGAAAAAAACTCGATTGATCGGTATCCTCATGAGTTTTCTGGTGGCCAACGGCAAAGGATTGCGATTGCTCGAGCTTTGATTTTAAAGCCTGAGATATTGATCTTAGACGAGCCCACTTCTGCGTTAGACGTCACCATTCAAAAGCAAGTATTGGGTTTATTGACCCAGTTACAGCATAAATATAATTTGGCATATGTGTTAATAAGCCATGATATTTCGGTGATTGCTGCGATGTCGCACCGGGTGATTGTTCTGCAGCATGGCCAGATGGTCGAGTCTGGTGCTACCGAAGAGGTGATTTATGCTCCCCAGCATCCCTATACACAGCATTTAATTGCCGAAGCATTCTGACGCTTTGAGGATAAAAGGCTTGATTAATAAGGAAATTATCTGTAAAATTGAGTATCTTTGTTATTATTAAAAATAATCATATGTCTTTTCAAGGACTTACAAGAAAAACTTGCGCAGGTACTCTACTATCAATTGCGATTGCCCTTGGTAGTATTTTGCCCGGATTTGCATACAGTCAAGCAGTTGAAGAGGCTACAGTCACTCCTGTGAAACAAAATTTTTACGGCAAGGTAGTCGGTTCTGTGGTGGGCACTGTGTCTGATAGTTCTTCGACACTCATTAATAATGCGATGCAGTTAATTGGTGTGCGTTATCGATGGGGTGACAGTGTTCAGACTGGTTTTGATGCGAGTGCGTTTGTTAAATACGTCTTAAAAGATAACTTAGGCTTTTTGTTTCCGGTCAAGACGGATGACATGAGTAAAGTTGGTTTACAAATCTCCCGCGACAGTTTAAAGCCAGGAGATTTGGTATTTTTTAATACACTGAAACGGCAAAACTCCCACGTCGGTATTTATGTTGGAGAGAATAAGTTTATTCATGCACCTGCGCGAGGATCTGGTGTTCGAGTTGATGACATGACCTCTGTTTATTGGAATATGAGATTTGATGGTGCGCGCCGGGTTGATGCTAAAACGCAGAACGAGCAAGCCGTATTAATGACGCAATAAAAATAATGTAAAGAATATTGCACGCAGAATATTATTCCAATTAGTAACGTATTTTTAAGATTTTCTAAGGTGTTTTTTCAGTGGATTTGTTTGAGTTCCACATATATCAAGACCCTCGGGTCTTTTTCTATTTTGGGTCTTGTGATTATCTAGAGAATAATTTAAAAGATAACAAGAACAAATCTTCTAGTTTTAAGGATTTCCAAAATTAGCGATGATATTTTTCAAGGTGTTGATTTGGCTTTGCATCGCCACTTCCCCAGCAAGTATTGCGGCATTTCTGGATTTAA
>CAIQHU010000100.1 GCA_903871735.1 uncultured beta proteobacterium
GCCGTTACCGATTCAGAAAATAGTAGATGCGTTACCAACCGCTAAGCATAATTTAAAAGCGCATGCCTGGTTTGATGCAGCGAATACGATTATGACTACGGATACCTTACCAAAAGCCTATTCGCAAAAAAAAGTGATTGAGGGACTTGAGATTACGATGACGGGTATCAGTAAGGGTGCGGGTATGATTCATCCGAATATGGCCACGATGTTGGGCTTTATTGGTACTGATGCTGGAGTTTCTAAATCAGTATTACAACAATTAACCCAGGAAGTTGCCGATGCATCATTTAATGCAATAACAATTGATGGTGACACCTCCACAAATGATTCCTTCATTGTGATTGCTTCAGGGCAGAGTGGCTTGATGATCGACTCGAAGACTAGCCCAGGTTTTCTCGAGTTAAAGCAAATGCTTTTAGATGTTGCCTTGCAGTTAGCGCAGATGATTGTTCGAGATGGTGAAGGGGCAACTAAATTCATGACGGTTCGGGTTGCCGGTGGGAAGACACTTGAAGAATGTCGTTTAGTTGGTGAGGCAATTGCTCACTCACCACTTGTTAAAACAGCATTTTATGCAAATGATCCTAATTTAGGAAGAATTCTGGCAGCGATTGGATACGCGGGCATTACAGATTTAGATGTTAGCGGGGTTCAGTTGTATCTTGGCGATGTATGGGTAGCTCAGAATGGGGGGCGTCATCCAGATTATCAAGAGGCTGACGGACAGCGCGTGATGCAAGAAGCTGAAATTCTGATACGCGTAGAGTTAGGACGTGGGTCAGTTGAACGTACAATGTGGACTTGTGATTTTTCGCACGAATATGTTTCTATCAATGCGGACTATCGATCCTAAAAAAATTATCTTTTAAAAATTACTGGTATGTCAGATCAATTAGACCGAATTCTTGGGCATTTAGAGGCCTTTTTTCCGAAAACTTTAACCTCAGAAGATTGGCAAAATACCTTTGCTTTTCGTTGGTTACACCGTCAAAGCGTTTTAGGCAGTATTGGCTTTTTAAAGCCAATTAAGCATTTGTCGGACATCTCCTTTGATGATTTGCAATCCATAGAACGTCAAAAAGAGTTAATTTTAACCAATACAAAACACTTTGTTGAAGGTAAGCCAGCTAACAATGTCCTATTAACAGGGGCTCGTGGAACAGGTAAGTCCTCACTTATTAAGGCTTGTTTAAACCATTTTGCTGCAGACGGGCTGCGACTGGTAGAGGTAGATAAAGAGCATTTATCGGACTTACAGGACCTGACTGAACTGTTGGCAACCCGCCCAGAGCGATTTATTGTGTACTGTGACGACTTGTCCTTTGAGGATGGAGAACCCGGCTACAAAGCTCTTAAATCTGCTTTAGATGGCTCATTGTCAGCGCAAGTTGAAAACGTTTTAATTTATGCAACCTCTAACCGGAGACACTTGTTACCCGAGTACATGGCCGATAACGAGTCTTATCGGCACACCAGCTCTGGGGAGATTCACCCGGGAGAGGTGGTCGAAGAAAAGATCTCATTGTCCGAGCGGTTTGGGCTATGGGTATCTTTTTATCCGCCCAAGCAAGACGAGTACTTAGCAATTGTCTCGCACTGGCTAAGGCATTTTGGGCAATCCGAAGATGCTATTGCCCAAGCTGAACCATTGGCACTGATTTGGGCCCTGGAGAGGGGCTCGCGTTCAGGACGCGTCGCGTGGCAGTTTGCTAGACACTTTGCTGGATCGCAGGATGTATGACAAAGCTCACAAATACCCGAGATGTTACTGAGGTAGCAGTTGGGATCATTATCCGCTTTGATCAAGCAGTCTTATTAGCCCAGCGGCCCACTGGCAAACCATATGCTGGTTTTTGGGAGTTTCCTGGTGGAAAATTAGAGCCTAGCGAGTCGGTTGCGAGTGCATTAAAGCGTGAATTACGCGAAGAACTTGGTATTGAAATTGGTTCAAGTCGAGCATGGCAAGTGATTGAACACGACTACCCGCATGCTTATGTGCGCTTGCATCTTTGTATTGTTCAGGAATGGACTGGAGAACCTGCTGGATTAGAGGGGCAAAAGCTTCATTGGCTCAGTAACTATCGAGAGGCGCCAAGTGTTGAGCCCTTGTTAGAGGCGACCGTCACGATTTTGGAGATGTTGAAGAGCTTTGAGTCAACCAACTAAAGGTTACACAAAGTCAAATGAAAGTTCAATGAATGGGTAATGGCGGCAGGCTTACCAGTTGTGGAATTTTGTAAGAACCGGATCCACAACATATATTTATTGGCGCTAATCTCAGGGATAAGGTCTTGTTCTTCGATTCCGACTCGAATCAGTTGATAGGTTCTACCAGAGAGCATTTGTTGAAAGGAGCCACTTTCTGAGAAAACACCCTGCGCTTCACCTGCCTGTCTGAGTAGCTTGAGATAAAGATTACAGGTGGTTTGCCAATCAACAAATGCCGGCGTGTAAGCAATTAATTGCTCACGACGTTGTTTTGCTGGCAGTTGTTGCCAGCAATAAAAGCTCGGCACATCTACTGGACTTGTTCCGCCCGGAACACTTAGGCGAGACCTGATAATTGCCAGCCATTCACTCTCATTTATTAGGGTATTAGGCCGACCAACTAACTGATTCAGTTTGGATAGACAATTTTCTAGATCATTAATGGTTAACTCTAGGGCCGCAGAATTAACTGATGCCTCTGTTCTAAAAGAGGCTAAAAGAGCTCTTTGCCTTTCAAGTTCTTTTAATAGGGAAGATTTTAGATCTGCTCTAGATGTCACATCCCCAATGTCAAACATTAAAGAAATAGCCGTTAAATGATGTTCTGGATTGTCCGATTGAAGAAATACCTCTAACCGTTGGAATAAATATTCCAAGCGCAGGATACTGCGAACAGTTTCATTAAAGGGATATTCGTAAACTAGCACAGTCGTATATTTTTTTAAATTAAACCTATTTTATGATGAATATACTAAATAGTTAACTTTTTTATTAGTTAAGTACATAAAACCCTCTTTTTTAGACTTAGACAAAAAGGAGGAACTCTTTTTAAAACGATGGATTAGTACTTATTTTGACGAGTTGATCATGAATGGCGCGAACTTGTCCTAGTAATTGGGAGGGTGAGCCTTCATTATCAATCAGATAATCGGCTTGTTGTAAGCGAAACTCACGAGGGGTTTGTTTAGCAATAATTTGCAAAATCAGGCTCTCGTTCATTTGACTTCTAGCCATGACGCGGGCAATTTGGGTTTGTATAGCACAGTTAACCACAATAATTTTGTGAAAAGATTGTTGCCAATTCTTTGACTCGAATAAGAGGGGTATCATCAAGACTATATACACTGGCGACTTCAAAGATATTTTTTGGATGGCCTGTGCACTTGCTTGTTGAATGAATGGGTGGGTAATTGCTTCGAGTTGTTGGAGAGCTTCTGGGTGGGTAAATACAAACTCCCGCATTTTAGGACGATTCATCGACCCATCAGCGCAGATAAACTCCTGGCCAAATTCTGCGGTAATTGCTGGAATTGCGGGGCCATTGATGCCGGTCACTTGGTGAGCGATAGCATCACTATCAATGACCTCAACACCTAATTCGGTAAACACCTTGGCTACTGAGCTCTTACCACAGCCAATTCCCCCAGTTAAGCCGATTCGAAGAGGATACTGAGAAGGCCCTAGACTCAAAGGAGCGTTGGTATTTAGCATAAATTCTTATAGAAAAAGGGTGGTAAATAAATGCAATTTAAAAAGATAATCCACAATCCATAATATGCCAACAAGACAAATATAAGGACCAAACGGAAAAGCCTGGGTAGTAGATAAACCTTTCATTCTGAGCCATATTAAACCACCAATGAGGCCTAATATGGAAGCTGATAATAGCGAAGGAAAGACCCATAACCAGCCAAAATTGGCGCCAAGGCCAGCTAATAATTTAGCATCGCCCATGCCGATGCCATCTTTTTTAGCGTATAGGTAGTATGCTTTATTACAAAGCCAGAGGGTTACAAAACCGATAATAGCGCCACTCATGGATTCGGTGGGTGAGCAAAGGCGAGTACTACTGAAAAAGTTGATTGCTAGCCCAGATAAAACAAATGGATATGTTAAATAGTTAGGCAGCATAAAAGTTTTGAAGTCAATTACAGCTAGTGCAATGAGTATCACGATACAAAGATAGAGATACAGGTTCATCATACTATTTGACCTAATTGAAAAAGTGGCAGGTAGAGGGCGATTACCATAGTGCCAACAATTAGTCCCATGACGATGACAAGCATTGGCTCTATAGTTTCCATCAATACAGATAAGCTCTCATCTAACTTTTTTTCATGGAAGTTGGCAAGGTAGTTAAGCATACTCGTCAAACTACCAGACTCTTCTCCTACTCGAAGTAATTGGATCGACATTGGATCAAATAAAAGTTCATTGGAGTCAGATAAAACTGCAGAAGTGTGAATATTTTGGCCCTGACACAGTAATTGGTACATACGCCCACTCAAATCATGAACTACCCAGTTATCGGAACACCTAGCACTTATTCGCATAGCATCTAGAAGTGGCACACCAGATTGTTGGAGGATTGCAATAGTCGCGGTCCAGCGGGCTAACAACAGATGCTGAAGTAATTTGTTAAAAATAGGTATTTTTAAAAACAACTGATCTACAAATCTTTGTGAGCTGATGGACCGTACCCAAAGATAGCAACTAATAAGCGCGATCATGAAGAAGCTAAATATGAAAACCAATACATATTCTTGAGTTAGCCTCGATAGGTGTAATAAAAATTGCGTAAGAGGGGGCAGTTGCGCAGAAAAACTCTGAAAAATATGCTCAAAGCTCGGTATAACCCAAATCAGCATACTAGTTAACATCCCTAGGCAGATGAATAAAACGCAGGCTGGATAGGTTAGGATTTTCTTTAACTTAGAGCGCAGCGTTTCTTGACGAATGAGGTCATTACTAATTTTAGTGAGTAAAGTATCTAGCTGACCTGAATGCTCGCCAATTTCTAGTAATCCGCAGTAAAAAGAATCAAAACCACATGGTGCTATTCGAAGGGCTTGTGATAATAATAATCCCCTTTGGATGTCTTGGATCACCTTGTCTAACCAGTGTTTTTTTGACTTATTATTTGTGGAGCGAATAATCATTAGGCATTTTAATAGTGGGGTACCCGATTGAAGAAGCGTACTCAGTTGAATTGTGAAGCTGAGTCGATCGTTTAAGTTCATAGACTTTGTCCGATCTTAGCAATAATTTCTTGCTGGCTTGTAAGACCTTGTTCAACTCTGGACATACCTTGGCTCCAGAGATCTAGCATGCCCAAATCTTTTGCATGGCTAAGCGCTTTATAGAGATGGTTGCTATCTTGAATGAGCTGGCGAATTGTAAAGTCAAATGGCATCACTTCATGGATTGCCATCCGGCCAATATAGCCAACATTACTACAGTAATTACAGGGCTGGGAGGCTAACAAACAATGCTGGCAGATTTTACGAACGAGTCGTTGAGCAGTAATTAACAGAAGGGAGTTTGCTAAAACATCCTTTTCGCAACCCAAATGATGCAAGCGACTGATTGTTGCGACACTATTATTAGTATGCACAGAAGCGAGCACAAGGTGGCCAGTTTGTGCTGCTTGGAGAGCGATTTGAGCAGTTTCAAAGTCTCGAATTTCACCAATCATGATGACATCAGGATCCTGTCGAAGCAGAGCACGCAGAGCTTTAGGGAAGTAAAAGCCAGCTTTTTCGTTGAGGCTAATTTGATTAATTCCTGCCAGTCGAATCTCGGGGGGATCTTCGACCGTAGAAATATTTCTAGTACTATTATTGAGATAAGTTAAGCAGCTATATAGGGTGGATGTTTTACCACTGCCTGTTGGCCCAGTAATGAGGATTAGTCCTTGGGCAGATAGGAGAGCATTTTTGACTTGTTGAAGTTGCCACGGATCAAATTGTAGATGATCTATATGTAAAGTTTGGTTAGTATTTGTGAGTAGGCGTACAACAATTTTTTCGCCGTAAATGGTAGGGACAGTTGCAATCCGACAATCTAAATGGATACTCTCTCGTTTTAAATAAAAACTCAGGCGACCATCTTGGGGAAGCCGTTTTTCAGCAATATCTAAATTAGCAAGAACTTTGATGTGGGCACTTAGGTGGTCATGATGAGTCGCGTGTAATTGCTTAAAGGCAAACAAAGACCCGTCGACTCGGAACCGAATAAGCGTTTTGTCTTGATGCGGCTCAATATGGATATCTGTGGCATTTTTGGAGTAAGCGGCTAGGAGAGTTTCGGACCAAAGATGAATAATTCGCTGGTCATCCTCCATCTGACTTCATATCGAAAGAAATAAAGCCGACTTTATTTGGCTGATGTATTCGAACAGTTTTAATGGACTGTTGGTCAAAATGAATAATATCCATTACACAGTCCCCCACTTTAATGGTGAGATCATTATCTGGAATTTCCTGAAGCGTCTCTAACAGAAGTCCATTGAGCGTTCTTGGCCCATCTAAGGGTAATTTGAGATTAAGTAAGCGATTTAAATTACGAAGACTTGCAGTACCAGCGGCTAGATAAGTGCCATCTTCTAGCCACTGTGTTTTATACGATTGGTTTGGTAAAGATGTAGTAAATTCACCAATCAATTCTTCAATAATATCCTCAATTGTGATGAGGCCTAAGACGACACCGTACTCATCAACTACTAAACCGATCCGTTCTTGCATATCTTGAAAAAAACGAATTTGTTGTAAGACTTGGGTGCCGCTCGGGATAAAGTATGGTTCATTCAATAAAGCTTTAAATTGTTCATGGGATAAGTCTTCTCCACCAATCAAAGAAACAGCCTTACGAACAGATAAGATTCCAATCACACGGTCGGGATCTAGATCGGTAGTTGGCAGGTAGTGGTGATAGCAGGTTTCCATTTGATGTAAAACTTCATCGATAGGGCGAGATAAGTCGAGTGTTTCCATTTGTGATCTCGGCGTCATCACATCGTCAACGGTAATATTTTCTAAATTGAAGAGGTTGACTAAAATATCGCGGTGCTGACTAGGGATGAAGTGGCTAGTTTCAAGTACGAGACTTCGAAGTTCCTCTGGAGATAGACGATGCTGGGCGCTATTTTTGGTATCTAAGCGCATCAACTTTAAAAGGGCGGATACAAAAAGATTCACAAACCAAACTAGAGGGGTAAGGATCCATACTAAGGGTCGAATTATCCAACTTACTTTAGAAGCGATGGCATCTGGGAAAGCAGCACCGATCACTTTTGGGGTAATCTCACAGAAGATAATAATTAGGAATGCTACAAAAGCTGTAGTAAGGGAGAGGACTGAACCAGTGTTACCAAAAGCGTGGAGGGCAATCCCAGCGATTAAAATTGGAACAAAGGTATTAATCACATTATTGCCAATTAAGATCACAGACAGTAATTCTTCGGTGCGGCCTAGTAAATTAGTTGCCAACTTAGCGCCTTGATGACCTTTGGTCGAAAGATGCTTTAGCCGGTGCCGATTTGCCGCCATCATACTTGTTTCTGTAATCGAGAAAAAAGCGGAGGTGGCAAGCAAAAAAAGGACCAGTGTAACCTTAGCCCACCAAGGCCAAGTGTCCAGAAGAGTGTCCATAGAAGTCTCTCAGTTCATTGCAAATTTCAATACGAAAACTATAGCAAAGATCACTCTCCTTGCGTTAGAAACTTCACATCAAGACTCTCTGAAAATTGTGTAAGAAAAACTTTACAAGTATGTCAGAATCTAGACTCAAGTAGACAAGTGTGTTTGAAAAAAGCTTAAAGTTCTAGACCTAGCTAAATCAGCAGCTGTCTTGTCATATGATCCCCGATGATCGCAATTAAATCCATGTTGTCCAGCATAGATATGATTAATAACCTGTGGCTGCGCTTTTTCAAAGTCAGCTACAGCAGTCAGGGGAATATGCGTATCTTGGTCAGCAAAATGCGTCATTGTGGGACATAAAGGTTTGAGGTTGGCTTCATTCGGCACGCCCCCACCATAATATGCTACTGCTGCTGATAGACCCTCTAATTTACAGGCACTTCTCCAAGTCAGTAAGCCGCCCCAGCAATATCCAAAAATACCTACTTTGCCGGCCGTTTTGACGTGGTTTATACCGGCTTGCAGATCTTTCATTACCGGACTTCCAGGCAAAGCTTCAACAGCCTGTTTTAAGCCAAATCCAATCTTAATATCTTCCTCCGAATAGCCCAGATTGACATTTTCTTGGACGCGACTCATGGTCGGTATAGCAATGACTAAATATCCATCATGGGCGTATTGATCTGCTACAGCTTGGATGTGTGCATTAACGCCAAAGATTTCTTGGATTAGGACAAGGCCGCCAATTACTTGCCCAGAGGGTTTTGCCTCATAGGCTTTAAAAGTATGGCCGTCATCGGCATTCAAAGTGATTAATTGTCCCATCGCTCTCTCCATGTTTAAATATTAGAAATTAGTTTAACTGAAATTGATGAAAAAAATGACAACTCCGCAATATGTTGCCAGCTCTAAAATAGATTGGGCGGCTATTTACGCTGCACCTTTTGGAAAAATTGGAGTTCAGACAGAGATGGTCGATCAAAGTTTGATGCTTTCAAGGATTGTTTATTTAGATAAGACAGATAAGGCTATTTTCCCTAAAAATCAATTAGCACAACAAGTAATCGAGCAAATTGAAGCTTATTTACAGAATCCAAATTCGATCTTTGATTTGCCTTTAAAACCAAAGGGAAGCATTTTCCAAGAGCGAGTTTGGGAGGTGATTCGTCAAATACCTTTAGGTGATGTATTAACATACGGCTCAGTTGCAAAAAAAATACAGAGCGCACCAAGAGCTGTTGGTGGCGCTTGTGGAGCTAATCCGTATCCTTTAATTGTGCCTTGTCACCGAGTTGTCGGGGTGAACAGTATTGGAGGATTTGCAGGCGAGGATCGAGAAGGTTATCATCGTCAGATTAAAACCTGGTTACTCCATCACGAAAAGGTAATTTAACAATTTTTAATGAGCGAGATGACCCGTTTTTTACATTAAATGAGGAAATATGAATAATCAAATGCGTGTTGTTGATCATGGACAGGGCGGGGCTCCAAATATTATGACAATCAAGTCAGACGCTCCAATTCCTACACTAAAAAACCATGAAGTATTAATCGAGGTTGAGGTCGCAGGCGTCAACCGCCCCGATGTATTTCAGCGGATGGGGTTATACCCGCCCCCACCGAACGCCTCGCCATATCTTGGCTTAGAAGTTGCTGGTAAGGTGGTGGCATTAGGATCTGACGTACGTAATTTAAAGATTGGAGAGATGGTTTGCGCCTTAACTCCTGGCGGAGCTTATGCCGAATTTTGCGCCGCACCGGCAAAGCATTGTTTACCGATTCCGCAGGGTTTATCGATGCAGCAAGCCGCAGCTTTGCCAGAGACTTACTTTACAGTTTGGTCGAATTTAATGGATATGGGACATATACGGGAGGGGGAGTCCCTCTTAGTTCATGGCGGCTCAAGTGGCATCGGTTTAACGGCAATCCAGATTGCCAAGGCATTTGGATTAAAAGTTTTTACAACAGTTGGCAATCAGGCCAAGGTAGAAGCCTGTCAGGCCGCAGGAGCAGATGTGGTAATCAACTATAAAGAACAAGATTTTGAGGAGATAGTTTTAAAAGTAACAAATAAGTTAGGCGTCGACGTCATTTTAGATATTGTTGGCGGTTCTTATATTCAAAAAAATCTCAATTGTTTAGCTCTAGATGGTCGTTTATTGCAAGTGGCTTTTTTAGAGGGGAGTAAAGTGGCTTTAGACGTTCAAGCCATCATGCGTAAGCGTCTGACTTTTACTGGTGCGACTATGCGCCCAAGAAATGATGATCAAAAAGCAGCCATTGCGGCAGCTCTTTTGAAGCATATTTGGCCACTTTTGGAGCAGGGTAAGTGTTTACCCGTGATTGATTCGGTTTTTGCTTTAGATGAAGTAGTCGCAGCGCATGAATTAATGCAGTCTAGTGCGCATATTGGCAAGATCATGTTGCAAGTCAAATAGCTCTAGGACAATCCCTTTTAAACACAGACTTCGGTTGTGACATTCGATTTAATCTTTAATCCAAGCTCTTGCAAAAGAGCTAAATCAGCAACAGCCTCGGGATTATTGGTGGTTAGTAATTTGTCGCCATAGAAAATTGAATTCGCGCCGGCCATAAAGCACATTGCTTGCACTGCTCGGCCAAGTTCTTGACGACCGGCGGACAGGCGAACACGTGCTTTAGGCATAGTTATCCTAGCAACGGCAATCGTTCGAACGAACTCAAAGGGGTCAAGTCCTGGTTGCTCTGCAAGCGGTGTTCCAGGGACTGGGACTAAATGATTAATAGGGACAGATTCTGGGTAGGGGGTTAAATTAGCTAAACGCCCAATCAGCCCAGCTCTTTGTCGCCTTGACTCACCCATACCCACAATCCCACCACAACAAACCGACATGCCGCTATTTCGGACATGTTGTAAGGTATCAAGTCGGTCTTGATAGGACCTAGTTTGTATAATGGTGCCGTAAAAATCTTCGCTACTATCAAGATTGTGGTTGTAATAATCCAAACCAGCAGCACTTAAAGAATTAGCCTGATTTTCGGCAAGCATACCAAGTGTGGCGCAGGTCTCTAAGCCAAGAGCTTTGACTTCCCGAATCATCTGCGCGACTTTTTCAATATCTCTATCTTTTGGTTCTCGCCAAGCAGCACCCATACAAAAACGATTTGAGCCGGCCGCTTTTGCAGCCTTCGCAGCTTCTAAAACCTCGTCAAGTTCCATTAACTTAGTAGCCTCTATGCCAGTGTGATAGCGCGCGGCTTGAGGACAGTATGAGCAATCCTCAGGACATCCTCCGGTCTTGATTGACAGTAAAGTAGCTAGTTCGATATCACCATCAGGAAAATTCTTTGCATGAACTTGGCCAGCTTGTAGGATCAGTTCATGGAGGGGTAAATCATAAAGTTGTTCAATTTCTTGAACAGACCAAGCAGGGTTTGTCATAAATATTCGATCGTGTATTTAAATCAATAAGGATAAATCAGGTTAAGGTGTTTTAACTAAATTATCAACAATAGGGGTTAATATTACGCCAATTTTTTTTGCTGCATAGTCGGAAATATGGTCACTATAGCTATATAAGAATTGATTTTTCTCATAAGTTCCACAATGATTTTCATTGATATTACATAAAATGGGGGCTGTATCAAAGACGGTTAATTGGGGGTGAACCTGTTGGAGGCGATTTACCCAATCTCTATAAGGCTTTGTACCCTGCAGATACTCTGTGTATGAATATTGACAATTTGGATTTGCTTGTCGGCTCAAGATGGTATTTAGGATTTGAGAGGAGGTTAAACCACCGCTGATGCAGCTAGTCGGGTCTGGAAAGGTTGGATTATCAATCACGAAAATTACTTTCTTACCACTGGCTTCAAGCCGAGAGATCAGCGCACTATAGACTTTAAATTCTTCTTCAGAGTTACCCTGCGATTGTATAAAGCCTTTTAATTTATCAATCTGAAAAATGCCGCGCAAAGAGCTGGTTATTGCAACAACTTGAATAGTTGGTGAATTTTCGATGATCGAATAAGCTTGTTGACTTTTAGCGAGATAGGCATTTTGAGATGCACTATTGAGAGCTGGCGGATGAATGCCATCGATTAAAAGCCAGCGACCTTGGGCTGAAGAAACGGTTGTTAAACCATAAAAAAGTGCTTCCGCTTTACTATCGCCCAAAATGGCATAGCGTACTGGATCTCTAACATCTTCAAAGCAGTCCAAATCGGCGGGTATTTGATCAGAAATATGACAGGTACGCATTATCATTTTTCGATGCTCACCTACAACCATGGTGGTTGGATCGGCTTGCATTAGGCCGAGATTACGATTTTTAAAGCCATCCTGTTTACGAAGAACGATACCTACAGCTAATAAAATTAGCATGAGGATAAGTAGAAACTTAGCAACTTTTTTTGATCCCTGCCTGCGTATTGGCTTTTCTAAAAATTGATAGGTTAGCCAAGCCAGAACTAAAGAAAGAGCGATGATAACTAAGCGACTAGTAACACTGATTGCTTGCCCCTCCAAGATTCTTGCAAATGAGAGCAGTGGCCAATGCCAAAGATATAGGGGGTAGCTAATTAATCCTAGAGAAACCAAGACTTTACTACTCAACAATTGTTGAATTCCTATTGCTTGGGTAGATGCGCGGTTATTGGTAGCAAAGAGGATGAGGGCGGTTCCAATACAGGGTAATAAAGCCCAAAGCCCCGGAAATACTCTTTGGTCATTAATCATCCAAAAAGCCATCATTAAAGAGCCTAAACCTAGTAAATTGATGGTATTCATTGGCAGATTTGTCGCGGGCTTTAAATTGTTTGGACTATTTAAAGAGATTGATAGAGCAAGACAGCCACCGATTCCAAGTTCCCAAAAGCGCGTTAAGGGAGAATAAAAATCTGTGACTGGTGATGAGAACATGATGCTTACACTGAGTGCTAAAGAGCCAAGACATAAAAGCAAACAGACGCCGAGTAATCGCGCTAAATTTTGCGAGCATAGTTGATAACCAAGTAATAAGACGATCGGCCACACTAAATAGAATTGCTCTTCAACGCCTAAGGACCAAAGATGAAGGAGGGGCTTAGTAATCGCTTCTTTATCAAAGTAGCCAGCTTCTTTCCAGAAAATGATATTTGGAACAAAGCCCGCACTAGCGGCTAGGTGTGTGCCAAAAAGTTCGTACTCGGCTGGGGTTAGGATGACCCATCCAAAGACTAAACATGTCATTAATACGACACAAAGAGCGGGAAATATTCTTCGAATTCGACGTTGATAAAATAGCCAAATACTAAAACTTTTTTCTTGTAAGTCCTTAAAAATTAACCGGGTAATTAAAAAACCCGAGATTACAAAAAAGATATCAACCCCCACAAAACCACCGGGCAAGATACTTGGAAAGGTATGTGAGAGGAGGACAGAAACAACTGCAATTGCACGCAAGCCATCAATTTCAGGCCGATAAAGATCCCTTGTCATTCTTTGTTGTTAGGAAGACCTGGCAAGTGAGTAATCACATAATTTTTGTAAAGCTTCGGTATGGGCATTCTTTGGAAAAGAGGCTAGGCATGAACGGGCTTTTTCAGCTTCGAGCATTGCTTGTTCAAGGGTATATTCAAGAGCACCACTCGATCGAACTGTACGTAAAACTTCTTCAAAAAAAGCCTCATCGCAAGTATCAACTTGTTGAATGGCTTGTTGTGCA
>CAIQHU010000101.1 GCA_903871735.1 uncultured beta proteobacterium
AAACAAATCAGCATCATTCGTGTCTGAAGAAACCCATAATTTAGCAGCAACTGGACCAGTAATTTCTACATCTTGATCACGCACTGGCGTTAAAAATGTTAAGCCATCGGACTGTGTTTCATAAGACATCGTCGTTTCGGATACAGTACCCGCTTCCGATAAATTCAAATGCAATGGATCTAAATAATATGGCGTCCAGCTCGTCCTAGCTAAAGGCCACTCATTTTCTGCTCGTAATTCAAATTGCTCTCCAGGCCTGCGAATATTCAAAGAAACTTTGGGCTGGTTCTCCCAACCAGATTTTTCACCTTTTAAAAAATGATCAAAGAATTTCTTCTGCAAAGTCGAGCCGTAGCGGCTGTAAAAATGCGTGAAATGGGTATCACCGTGCACCTCAAGCCACTTTTGATCCGATGCTGCCTTTAAATAACCCTCGAAATTTCCACGGGTATGTAAGCCTTGGCCACCCCAGTTAGCGGAAGATAATAGCGGTACTTTAACCTTTGAAAAGTCAGCAGTGCGGGCCCTGTAATAGTCATCTAATAACTCCCGCTCTAGGGCTTCACCATCAATATTGGCACGATTTTTCTCTAACTGTTCGTCCGATAAAGTCAATGGACCTGCGACTGTTTCACCAGTTATATTATTTTTTGCGCCACGATCGCCAACGCCGTTTTGAACACTGACAACTTGTCGACGATACCAATCTCCGAGGAAGTCACACAAGATCCCACCATGCCGACACAACTCGCGGTAATAATCAGACGAACCCTCCCAAATACACAAGGCAGCTAGATGTTTTGGCTGAGTAGCGGCCACTGTCCATTGATTCATCGCATAATATGAAATACCGTTCACGCCCACCTTACCATTGCTCCAAGCTTGTGTTCCAGCCCATTCAATACATTCATGAAAATCTTGTGTCTCCTGTACAGACCAACAGTCAATCACACCCGGTGAGCGTCCCGCCCCTCTGGAGTCCACTCTCAAACAAATATAGCCATCTGGAACCCAAACTTCTGGATCGACTAACTCCCAATTTTGATATTTATTCGAAGATGTTTCTAGGATCTCTGGAACAGCTTTAACTACCCGTGTCCATTGACTCTTATAACCCTCTCTAAAGTCTAAACCCTTCGCATAGGGTCCATAAGTAATAATGACTGGATATTTCTCTTGTCCAAGCGGCCGAAACACATCAGCCCGAAGCACCGTTCCATCTGACATCGTAATAGGCATATCCCACTCAATTTGCATGCCATCCCTGACTTCGCTTTTCATTTGTTCCATAGTCATCTCATTTTTCTTGTCGATTAAAGCTATCTTAATTATTGATAGCATCACCCATCTGAACTACTAACTCTTTCCACTTAGCACGATCTTTGATTAAAAATTCTTTAAAGTTTTGTGGCGATACTTTAGCAACATCAAAACCAAAAAAATCAATCACTTTCGAAGTGTATTCTTCTGACTGCGTAATCTCCCAAACTTGTCTAGAAAAAACTCGAATAATATCTGGGGATGTTCTTGCCGGCGCAACTATTCCAAACCATCCCCTCGATTCAAATTGAGGCATTCCTAGTTCTGCAAAAGTTGGTACATTCGGTAAAGATTTGATACGCTCTGGACCTGCAATCCCAATCGCTCTGACCTTACCAGACTTGATAAATGGTAATGGTCCAGCGACCGTAGAGATCATGACTTGCACATTTCCAGCAACTAAATCAGTCGTTGCGGGCGGCGCTCCAGTATATGGAACGTGAATCATTTTAATGTTTAACGCTTTACTGAGGGTCTCTAATGCGATGTGCGATTGACTTCCAAACCCAATAGATGCATAACTAACAGAATTGGGTGCCTTACTTGCAACCACTTGTAAATCCTGTATTGTTTTCACTGGAAAATTGGGGTTAACCGTTAGAACTTGACTAAACTGGGCAACCATCGTCACTGCCGCAAAATCCTTGGCAGCATCGTAGGGGAGAGTTTTTTGCGTGGCGGGCGCTAAAGATAAGCCAGCATCACTTCCAAGTAAAAAGGTGTAGCCATCTGGCGCAGATTTAGCAACGAATTGCGAAGCAATTGCCGCGTTAGCGCCAGGTTTATTTTCAACGATCACTGTGTAACCGTGTTTCTTATTCAGTGCCTCTGCTAAGGGCCTTACTAGACTATCTGCCGGCCCACCAGCAGGAAATGGTACAACAATCTTGATCGGCTTAATCGGCCAAGTATCTGCCAATACTGGCGTAGCTAGTGATAGCAGATACCCTAAGCTACTTACAATTAATATGAATAGAATCCTTGATTTTGTTAAACCACCCTGGATGACACAGCGCAAATCTTGTGTAGAAATACATTCTGTAAAACGACCTGTTTGACTCATAATTGCCTCTTCTTTGTACTGTATTTCTTGGTGATTACTTAAAAGTATGCCTGTCCTCTAGAAACAGTCGGTTCCCAATCATTCTCAGACCAAGGACCATCACCATTTTCTTTAATATAAGCAATCTTCCCTTGTTTGTTAGGCTGATGGGTGCCTGCAAAAAATCCTTGTAACCAATCAAATACATAGTCATGACAATCCAGACCACCCAGATTACTAATCCCCCAAAGTGGGTGATATTGATTTTCAAATACCCACATCTCTTTAGGTACTTTTAGGTCTTCAAAAGCCTCGATTGCTTCCTCTAATGGACATAAAGGGTCAAACTCACCAGTAACCAAAAGAGTCGGGCACTGAATTTTCTCTAAATGGCCGCGTACTGTCATATCCTTAGCAACCTCTTCATCAAATCGCTCCTCATCCTCATAACCAGCCATATACATAAACATTTGCTTAAAACGCGGGGATGATTGAGTAAAAATTGTATTATTTGGATTAAAGCAGGCTACAGAAGATACAACAACCGCCGCACGATGATCATAACTCGATAAACGCAGTGACCAATAACTTCCCATGCTGATGCCGTAAATTGCGATCTTATCACCATCAATTTCTGGGCGTGTTTTTAAATAACTAATGACCGCCGCGCCTGCTCTTTCGTAGTTATCGCCAACTGAGCGAATCTTTTGAATATTCGAATTACCCTGACCAGGACCGTCCATGGCCAGAACATGAAAACCCCGCGCAATACCAATATTGTGATAAGCCTTTGGAAACGCCTCTTTTGTTTGGTCCATGCCAGGTACATAAATGACAACCGGTGCTTTACGTCGATCTGGCAACAAATGCAATAAGCAAGAAATTGTTTTGCCGTCATCAAATTCCACTTCAACGCGCTCTATCGGATAAGGTGCAGACTTTATCCGTAAGTCAACCATTTCTGACATCTTGGCATACAAGTGTTTTTTTACTGGGTGATCATCAAAATAAATTGGATGCTGCGCCATTCGGTAAGCTTCAATAGCATGATCAAAGTGATATGTGGCAGTCGAATGCGTTCCCCTGGCCTGTGCTAACTTAGCTAAACGCTCATGCCGTTCGCCCGTCTCACGCCAAATCTTTGGATACATCCGATAATTTCGAGCACGTTTTCCAGCAGGAACTTCCGCATCATCCCGTTCGAAATTTTGGACGCGGCCACGCATATTCAATGCCAAATCCAACATCCACTGTTGATTATCACGCTCAGTTCTTAACTTCTTAATCATTTGGTCTCCAAATAAATAAAATAATTTGAATATTATTATGCATCATTTACTTTTTGCTCAAGTGAATTTATCAACCGATGAATTTCAAAAAATAACTCTTCTAGCCCAATTTGAAGGTATTGACGCAATAAATCATTTTTTTATTCCATTTTTATGGTACCTACTGGCTCAAAAACACGCTAACTTATTTGAACAGGTCATCAAGATGTCATGAATGAACTTCCAATCGAGTTGTGGTGCTTGAATAATATTCGTAATACCACACGCGATATATAAAAAATTAAGCGTAAGAATATGGCAACCTTGATATATCCGTATTTTCTAAAACCTCAGCAATTTTTACTTGATTCGAAGAACGATTTACCTTTATATTGACTCTACTTGGTATGCTAAAACTATAGCTAACTTTTTAAAATGACTTCGGTCTAACTTTTTTGAATGCAACTACTAAGCCCTTCAATTTGGTCACCTTTTCCAACCTATCAAAGAAGTTGAATGTTGTCATTTTTTTATGCAATACGCTGCTTGTGGAAGAGTTTTTTCAAAGTTACTACTTCAAAATTCAATGGAACACGAAGCCATGGAAGGGCAATATTTAAATAACGTACCAACCAACGATGGCCATAAAAGATAAACAAAAAGCCTACTATTCTAGGATTTATGAAATTTAGAAGGCACTTTTCTACTTTAAACCTAGTATATTAGGCTCAACTAGTTGAGGAAATATATTACAGTTTCTTCCTCAAATCTCTAATATTTCCTCAACCTGCTCAAGACAGCT
>CAIQHU010000102.1 GCA_903871735.1 uncultured beta proteobacterium
AATCACTTTTGCGCACAGTTGTTAACTGCAGCGCCAGAGTTAAACCAAGACCTGCACCCAAAAGAAGCGCTGCCCAGTCGGTGCCAGCCGATGAATGCTTATAGATGCGCGTTGGCTGGGTCATGCACCTATTAGACCCCTTTAGCCTGAGAACTAACTGAGGGATTGCGGTGTGCCAGCCTTGTTTAAGGCTTTGTGCCCGCAATCCACATATTCCCTAGTGGGACAACAACTTTAATCTTGCTCAGCATCGTTCCAATTGAGCTCTCAAGAACTTTCTTTCGAAATGCACGTGAGATTGGAATCAAATGAAGGATGTATGCCAGTGAATAGTGATTGTTGTAAGCACCTGACTTAACATCTATAAATCCAGCCTTTTTGAAGAGGGCCTCACCTGATTTACGTGTGTATAAATGAGTGTGCTCCACGTCAATAATTGGTGATCGCTCTTTCATTAACTTTGCCGACCATGAGCGCTCATTATGCACAGCCACAATAAACACTCCATCTGAAGCTAATGCCTCATAGCAATCTTTCAGGGTTCCAACAGGATCAGGCAAGTGATCAAGAGTATGAAACATCGTTCCAACTTCAAATGAGTTAGGTGTAAGAACGCCCGACTTCATCATGCTAGCAATCATCGTAGGCTTAATATCTTCACGAGCTGCATTGATTGCTTCTGTACTCGGCTCAACACCTGCAACAGAGAGAAAACCGCCATCTTTTGCGGCCTCAAGAAAGAAACCGTTTCCGCCACCTACTTCAAAAATAGATTTCTTCAATTTCTTTCCAGATAAGGCCTTCATCACCAAATCAAAATAGGTCCGCTTCAAACCATCAACTTCGGTTGAATAGTCAAAAGTTGACTCTACGTAGAGTTTCTCCAAATCCACATCTAGAACGGGATCTGAGCGAAGTAATGTACAGCTATTACAACGTACCCATTGATAGTGGCGACGGTCTGGTAGGCGGCGGGCTGAAAAGACTTCAGTAGAAAAACTTGTATCATCTACGTTTGAGGGATAAACAGGGATTGCATTACCCAAGGTCTCACATATAGGACACTTTGTTGCGATTTCCATGGCTCAGTTTTCCTTTACTTAGTTACTTTGACGGCGAAATGACCACTGCGCACTCCAGGGACATCTTGTTGGATATAAACATTACACAGAGTTTTACCCTCGAATTGGAAGAGATTTGCCCCTTCATCACTTACAACCAATACATCTGGATTCAATTTAAAAATGTAGTCGCAAGAAACTTGTGCCGTTTGTTGACTCATGAATAAGTCAAACGGAGAGTTCAAGATGGATACAGACTTCACGCCAGACACCTTTTCAACATAATTTGCTGAGGCCCCGAAGAATCCGATCGAAAGCCCATTATCCTTAGCATATTTTGCTGCAGCAATCGCATCAGTTGTAGACGCCAAAATTGTAGGTTTTGGCCAACGTGGCGCTGTTTTCGCCTCATCTATTCGCTTCATTTCAATAGATGGGTTTGGCGTCAAAATTAGGGTTGCAAATGGCAAAGAGATAATTAGCAGTAAAGGCAGAAGCCAGGCAAAATTCCCACCCTTAATTGACTTAGTTGAGTAGAAGAAGCCATTACTCGGTGTTGTGACAATGGCATTTTTCACGCTATCAGTAATCAAAATACCAACTAGCGCGGCAACTGAGACGCTCAAAGGCAAGAAAAGAACTTGCATCTGCCCTGAAGCATAAGACCTATTCAGATAGTAGGTGAATCCAAATAGTGACCAGAGTCCAAAAGTGAAGCCAACGAGACTACTAAGTGAGAGCTTGGCGTTTTCAATAGAAGCCTTCTTTGACTTATAAAGATATATTCCGTGGACAACGACCAGTAAAACCAATAATGGCAGAATGTAAAGAACCGGACCTGGTGTGCGCATTCTTTCCGCACCAAAGCCTGAACCGAATTGTCGCGCAAAAAAGAGGAAGAAGTCAAAACTAACTGCTTTTCCAGCTATCGCTGCAATGACTGGATAAAGTGCAAAGCCCGGAACATAACCAATGATGGCAATCAATGTTGTTTTAACTTCGATAAGTCGAGAGGATCCGGCAAAAATAATTACCAAATATGCGGTTACAACCGCAGCGATTCCAAAATCTTGAGATTGCCATGAAACTATTCCTGAAACAAATCCAAATATCAAGAATGCAATAGTTTTCTTCACTTGGGTAGAGGTTGCTGTTTTACGCAATAGAACTAAGAGTAAACCCAATAGAACCATCCCTGGAAAAATACGCACAGATAGACCAGAAAGGAGACTTGCGATTGATCCCATGTAGCCTTCACGAGTAGGAAATTGCGTCAAACCTGTGAATGGAACAACTAGTCCAATAGCTAAGAGAATAGATCGGCGACCTATCGCATTCCAAGCTATATAAACTCCAAGAGCTATTGTTATAAGTGTCAAAACAGTGAGGCCCATGAAGGCAAATGCTGAAAGTTGGCTTGCTGACATTGAGGCTGCGAATGGATTCAGTAAAAAGCCATAAAAAGTTTGATATTGCGGGATAAAATCTGAATACGGCCAGTGGCCAACCGCGGGTGCCAGTAATTCATTAATCACATATTCGGAGTGGTCGGCATCAATTACAGTTCCTGCGCTTTGCCAAAAACTTGGAATTACGAGAACCAAATTGATCGTGAATAAAGATGAGAGAATAACTCTCCATACAAGTTTTAGTGAGCGCCATTCTATAATTCTGAAAGCAAATGGCATTATTAAGAGGCAAAGAATTAGAACATACGGGCCAAAACCAAGCCATAGTCGGTTAGAGAGAACTACCCCGTTAATTGGCGCATGTTGTTCAATGCCAGCTATACCAATTGACCCCATTAAGAATGCAAGTGGACCGTATATAAACTTACCTGATGCTTTAGCTGATTTAGAAAAGCCCAAAAGCAGGAAAAGCCCTGCAATCAAAATTGCAAATAAATATATAGCCTTGTCTGGTCCTTCGCTTTGGGCAGGACCACGCAAGAGTTGGACTAAAAATATTATTGAGCCTGTAATTGCGAATGCTTTGATACCAAGGGCAATAGGTGCGGGGAATGTATCTGCGTTCTGAATAGGTGCCCGGTATTTTTGGTGCTTAGCCATTTTTCTCCTTGAAATTGATTCGCTCTATCTCAAACATTGGTGGGGTGCGCCGAACTTGCCCGTGAATACTTAAGATGTACTCCCCTATCAAACCTAGGAATAGAAGTTGAATTCCGCCTAGTAAGAAAATACCCACAATAATTGTCGGAATACCGACTGGTG
>CAIQHU010000103.1 GCA_903871735.1 uncultured beta proteobacterium
AACCGTTGAGCTGCGCCATGACCATTTTTGCGTCGGGACGATCGTGGATATAGACATAATCCCGCTTAAAGGTTTTAACAAAAGCTTCAGCCATCCCGTTAGATTGTGGACTACGGACTGGTGTAAAACAGGGGGTCAGCCCGAGTTGTTGGCCAAAATCAATCGTTTCTTTTGCTGTATAGGCTGAGCCATTGTCCGTTAACCACTGCACAGCTTGTGTGGTGTGATATTTCCCGAAGCGCTTCTCAACGCTCATCAGCATCAGATTTCTAACAGTTTCACCAGTAAAGCCACCCGTCGTAGCTTCCCAAGCAATAATCTCCCGGTCACAGGTATCCAACACAAAAGTTACCCGAACGACCTCTTGATCCCAACAACGAATCTCAAAGCCATCCGAGCACCAGCGCGAGTTAGAGCGCAAGGTAATGACTTTTCCTGTATGCGCTCTTTCTGGAACTGGCTTACCCGTATGCCTCGTCAATAGTAAATTATTTTGCTGCATTAACCGGTAGACTTTTTTATGGTTGAACGGGGCAAGACCGGAGGCTTTTCGCAGACGGTTCAGCAATGCACCAATCCGACGATAGCCATAGGTTGGTCTTTCATCGACAAGGGTACGTATCTGCGGCAAGACCTCGGCATCACTCGTCTTCTGATAATGGCTACGGGTCTTGGGGCTCTCTTTAATGCGCTGACTGAGGTTCGATCTCGATACGCCAAGAGTTTGTGCAATCATTTTCATAGAGTATCGTCCTCGGGTAACGAGGGCAACTGCGAGATCAGTTTTTTTTGACGCGCCAAATCCACGGCGTCCTTTAAGATCTCATTCTCCAAGGTCTTTTTACCTAACACCCGCTCTAACTCACGGATACGACGCTTCAGTTCTTTGACTTCAGCAGAGGCAACGACCTCATCATCCACTGCAACAGCTTTTTTGCCACCTTCAACCATACGATTTCTCCAATGAAACAATAGACTAGGAGAAATACCATACTTTCGAGCAATATACGAGACTGTCATTCCTGGTAGGTTGCTTTCTTGCACACAGCGGATCTTTTGTTCAACTGAAAAACGTCTTCTTCTTTGTACTTCTGTCACAACTTGGATTGCTTCCATTTTCTGTCCTTCAACATAGTCATACGACTAGGCTTATGCCTAGTCTTTTACTTTAAAAACTATGTCCGATTGAAATGGGGGCTAATACAGGATATGGTATTTTAGGTGCTATTTAGAAATCGCTCCGCTTGAAAATTACATACAAATCGATGCTTTGTAGTTGAATATCCGTTGTGTGCGATTGACTGTGCGATTCAAAATCACCTAAAAAAGACGAAAAAAAATGACTTGGGTTTAGCAAGTCATTGTTTATTTGAGCTTTATTTGGTAGGACGGGCGAGATTCGAACTCGCGACCAACGGATTAAAAGTCCGTAAAACAGGTTGTTTATTAGTGTTGATAAGCGTAGATAAGTCATTGTAATATCAATATAAATCAACAAATATAAGGTTCATAGAACTATCCTTAATATTCCCCTTAATTCCCTTAACTAGATGTAAAATCCCTACATGACCCCTACATGGCGAAATTGAGGATTTATGGCTACTACCAAAATAGGCTTTACCGCAGCGAAATTAAAAGCCTTAAAGTGTGAACTGGGCAAGTCGCAGACTATTTATTGGGATAGTAAAACACCTAGCCTTGGAGTGCGTATTACGCCTACTGGTAATAAAGCCTTCGTTTTTGAAACATCGTTTAACGATAAGACCCTACGCATGACTATTGGTAGCGTTGATGTTTGGGCGATTGATAAGGCACAAACTGAAGCAAGGCGTATAAAAGTGCTTACCGACCAAGGCATTGACCCAAGAGAACAAAAAGCTGATTTAAAAGCTAAAACTATTGCACGCCAATTAAAAGGTATAAATGGGTTAGAAGTTTGGAGGGATTATATTGAAGACCGCAAAGACCAATGGGGTGAACGCCATTTATTCGACCATAACGATATGGTAAAAACTGGTGGTGGCAAATTCACTAGAGGAGTGCGACCTGGACAACCAAAGATTAGGCAACCCGGCATTCTTGTTAGTTTGCTATCCCTTCCAATCAATGAAATTACTAGGGATAAGGTTGCGTTATGGCTAAAAAAGGAAGTTCAGAAGCGACCTACAAGAACACGCCTAGCCTTATCCTTGCTTAAAGCCTTTATTACTTGGGCAAGCGACCAACCCAAATATAAGGCATTAGTGGATGTCAATGCCTGTGACCGACTAGCTAGAGAATTACCAAGTAAGCAAGCCAAAGATGACTGTTTACAAAAGGAACAGTTAAGACTTTGGTTTGACGGTGTCAAGCAAATCAAAAATCCGGTAATTAGTTCTTATCTTCAAATACTTTTATTGACCGGTGCTAGGCGTAATGAATTGTCTACCCTAAAGTGGGTAGATGTTGATACTCAATGGCATATCGCTTTAATTAGGGATAAGGTCGAAGGTAACCGTAAAATCCCCTTAACGCCTTATGTTGAATTGTTGCTTAAAAACCTAAAAAGGGTAAATAGGTATGTATTCGCAAGCCCTAGTGCGAAGAGCAAACATATAACCGAACCACGCATAGCCCATAAGCAATCTATAGATAGTATGGGATTGCCACCACTTACCATACAGGGACTTAGAAGATCATTCGGAACATTGGCGGAATGGACAGAATGCCCAGCTGGTATTAGTGCACAAATTATGGGGCATAAACCTTCAGCATTGGCAGAAAAGCATTACCTTAGACGCCCAATAGATTTATTGCGTCAATGGCATACTAAAATTGAAAAATTTATTCTTGATGAAGCTGGCATTCCACAGCTAGAAGATAATTCTAAACATATAAGACTTGTAAATACGAAATAATAGAATAGCCTTTGCCTAGCTTGACGAAGCGAAATTCAGGATTACCTTCCCTGACCGGCAAAGCGCTTTTTTGAAGGTGCATAGAGGTATGTAAGATGGAAAAGATAGATTGGGATTATTGGCTTAAAAGAAAGTCATTATTTGAAATCGAAATAGCTTTACTTACTTTAGGCTTAGACCCCGAAAATCACCAAATAGATTATTTAGGCGACCACGATTTAGTGGATATAAGTGCGTTAAAAAGTATGCAAAAAGATTACATTAGGCGCATGACTTTTATTAAAGATTACCGGTTTACGCCCTACGAATACATGGTCAATGACGGTGAGTGGGGGGACTATTTTTCAGCGAATAATGGCAAGGTATTAGTTAAGAGGTTTTTGCTTTGGTTAAAAAATGAAGATATGGGGTGGAAGCTGCCACCGGAATTACACGCTTACATTGAGAAATTGAATAACAACCCAAAAGCCCTTGAAGTTGTAGTCAATAGCCCTGATGTGATTAAGGGTGAAAACATACCAAATCGAGTTAAATCAAAGTATGAGCAACAAAACAAAGCTATTTTAAACAAAATTGAGGCACTAGGGTATGCCCCATTAGCTTTGCCGAAGGAAAAAAGTGGTAGAAGGACAATAAAAGCTGATATTAGAGATTACTTTCGTGATTATTCTCAAATGTTTACTAATGACAGTTTTGACAACGCTTGGAAGCGCTTAAAAGCCGAAGGCAAAATAAAATCAACTGTATAAATATAGTTTAACCATGGTGGTAAAAAAAACTATTAAACCAACCTTGCACTACTAGGGTTAGTAGTCATTAAATAGGTATACCTAAACAAAAAGGGGTATACGAATGAACCAACCTAACGAAGTAATAGCAAGCCTTCCACCCGGACTATCGGCAATCGCTGGCAACCGAGACCTGATCACAACGCCCGAAATAGCGCAAGTGTTTAATGTGGCAAGCCAAACAGTAAGAAAAAATTACTCTTTAACTGGCGAAGCTTATGGGATTCGACCGACCAAAATTGGTAATCGCCTACTTTGGTCGGTAGCCAAAATAGCTGACAAGCTAAGAGGTGCGCTATGACTCACGCCCAAAATATTTATGAATCAATACCGGATGAAGTCAAACGGCAATTTGAGTTTGATGTAGTGCTTTCAGTAAGTAAGTTGATTGAGGAAATTGAATGCAAATATCCCTTATTGAGTAATCAAGAGAAAACCTTTTTTACCACTATGGGTGATGCCTATAAGGATGAAAAATATAATGCGGTTTATGAAGCCTTCGGAAAGGTCTTAATAAATGAATAAACTAATAAAAAAAGCGACCGGCAAAGTCGCTTTAGTAAATCTTGATAAGTTAAATTTTAAAACAAAAATCAAACAAGTGATAGTTTACCTTGCTTGTTTGGGATTAATGCCATTTGGGCTTGCTAGTTGGTTAATTAGCGTTGGCGGGCTAAAACATGAATGACCCAATAAACCAATTTAAAGAAGCTATGTATTCGGCTGGAATGACACCACCAGACTTTATCGAAACAGACGGAGTGTTGAAGCGTTTTCCAAGTAGCGATAAAAAGAATGACAAAAATGGCTGGTATGTATTCCACGATGTAGGAATTCCGGCTGGTGCTTTTGGCTGCTGGCAAAAAGGGATTAACGAAACTTGGCGAGCAAACATAGGAAGGGCATTAACACCTAGCGAGATTCGCGCCTACCAAATCAAAATGGAAGCTGTTAAAGAGCAAAGGGAAGTTGAAAAGTTAGGTCTACAAGCCGAAGCCAAAGATAAGGCGATTAGTTTATGGGCTAAAGCAATACCGGCAATTGACCATTCTTATTTGACGGCAAGGCAAATCAAGCCTTACACCGCTAAACAATTTGCAGATTCATTATTGATACCGGTTTATGAAGATGGTGAAATTCAATCACTACAAATAATCCAAGCGGATGGCTCCAAACGCTTCCTAACGGGCGGAAAGGTAGCCGGGTGTTACCACGCCATTGGTAAGATAGAAAATGCCAAAGCTATCTGTATTTGCGAAGGATTTGCAACGGGTGCGAGTATTCACGAAGCCACAGGCTATCCGGTAGCAATTGCCTTTAATGCTGGCAACCTTCAAGCAGTAGCCAAAAATATCAAGGCTAAATATCCACAATTGAAATTAATTGTTTGTGGTGATGACGACTATAAGACAGAAGGTAATCCTGGAGTTACTAAGGCAACCGAAACCGCACAAGCCGTTAATGGATTAGTGGCAATTCCTAGCTTTGGGGTTCACCGCAAAGAAAAGGCAACCGACTTTAACGATATGGTGCAAGAAGCTGGTTTACAAGCAGTTAAAGAAGTTATTCAAAATGCTCTACAACCAATCCAAACCCAATGGCATGACCCAATACCTTTGCCTGATATGCCACCGGTGCAAACCTTTGATTTAGCCCTTATGCCTGATTCATTAAGGGCATGGATTAAGGATATTGCTGAACTTATGCAATCACCGACTGACTTTCCAGCAATTAGCACAATTGTGGCGTTATCAAGTTTGATTGGTGCTAAAGCCGTTATTCAACCAAAACAAAAAACCGACTGGCAAATACGCCCAAACCTTTGGGGTGGATTAATTGGGCGTGCTAGTTCTAAAAAAAGTCCATCACTTGATGAAGTGCTAGAGCCGTTATTTAAGCTAGAAGCTAAAGAAAATGAAAGGGTTAAGACCGAATACGAACAATGGTTAATTGATTGCCAAGTAGCCGAATTGGATAAACAAGATAAGGAAAAGAAGGCAAAGTATGAAATTAATAATGGCAACAATTCCCAAGCTAGAACCTTGCTTGAAAGTATCGCAATACCGCCCGAACCCATAAGAAGGCGTTTTGTAGTTAATGATTCAACAGTTGAAAAATTAGGCGAAATATTAGCCGTTAATCCTTGGGGAATACTTTGCTATCAAGATGAATTGATTGGTTTATTAAAAGGCATGGATAAGACCGGTCAAGAAGGTGCTAGGGCTTTTTACTTGCAAGGCTATAACGGCAACCAACCTTATACCTTTGACCGCATTGGTAGAGGAAGAATTCATATTCCAAGGGTATGCATAGCCCTTTTAGGCGGCATTCAACCGGGCAAGTTACAAGAATATATTCGTGGTGCAGTAAGTGGTGGAAGTGCAGATGATGGATTATTGCAAAGGTTTGGTTTAGCCGTATATCCTGACACCAATAAAGAATTTGTTTTTATTGACCGATACCCTGATATTGCAGCTAAAGACAAAGCGAAACAAGTATTCAACCGATTGGCAGAGTTGCAACCGGAGGGCGATAATCCAACAATATGGCGATTCACGCCACAAGCCCAAGAATTATTTAATGAATGGTTTATTAACCTAAATAAAGAATTACAAAGTGGCGAGTTGCACCCAGCATTGGAATCGCATTTTCAAAAATACACTAAACATATACCGGCATTGGCACTAATCTTTGCCCATATTGATACGCCCGATAGTGGCAATTTAGTTAGTGAAAAAGAGTTAGCTAGAGCATTAGCATGGGATGAATATTTGCGTACTCATGCTATAAGAATTTATCAATCAGCAACACAACCGGAAACAACGGGAGCTAAAACAATACTCAAAAAGATTAAATCTAAGGTTTTGATTGATGGTTTTACTGCTAGGGAAATAGCCCAAAGACAATGGGCTGGATTAGGCGAGGTTGAAGCAGTTAAGAAGGCTTTAGCTTTACTCATAGATTATGAATATATCAATCCACAAATTAGCTTAACAAGTCCTAAAGGTGGTAGACCTAGCGAGAAGTATTCAATCAATCCAAAGCTATTTGATGAGGGATTAAATGAATAAATCCCTAGTTGATGACCCTACAAAACCTACATTACCTAGTTTTGTTGGTTTTGTAGGGAGTGCATATAGCCTATTTACTGAATTAAAGGGTTTATATGACTTGGCTTGAACGATTAAAAACAATGGAACAAGAAACGACTATTTTGAAAGAATCACACTCAATTGATGACCTAAGCCAGTTAAGACTTACCAAGTTCACTAATCAAGGACTGAACTTAAAAGATGCCAAAGAAGTTACCAAACGCTTGGAATTAAGGGACATTCAAAAAGATGACCGGATACTTTGCTATGAGTGTAATCACTTAAAAGGAATTGCTAGCTCTTGGCGATGTGGGAATTGGAGGTCTGCAGAAGTTGGAATTAAAGAATCGTTTTCAGGTCTACCAAATGAAATAGTGAACTTGCTTCAAAGGTGTAACGGCTTCAAGAAAGGGTATTTATGAAAGAAAAAAAACTCCAAGAGCTTAAATTAAGGCAAGGAGATAACCAAACCAAAGAGCAAGCATTAGCGGAATTTAAATCTAAGTCTGTATTTCTAAGTACTGCAGTTAATGAATCCTTTGGGGTTAGCTTGGGTGATGAATTTAATTTTCAAGTCACTATGCAAGTGTTGGAAAAAAGTGTTCAACAAATTAAATCAGGTGACTTGTCCAAGATTGAGGAAATGTATATCAGCCAAGCAGTCGCTTTGGAGGCAATATTTGTAAGTTTAGCTAGAAAAGCTAAAGCCCAAGACCAACTATTGCAGTATGAAACTCATATGCGGTTAGCCTTAAAAGCCCAAAATCAGAGTAGAGCGACATTACAGGCATTGGTTCAACTAAAGCAACCAAATAATACTCAATTTATTAAGCAAGCCAATATTGCCCATGGACACCAGCAAGTGAATAATTCCTTAGAAAAAAATCCAACCCCACAAAACGAACTATTAAAGGCTGATTATGCGAAATTGGACTGCGGAACAACGATTAAGGCAAAGTGAGGCAATTAGGAGGTGGAGACCTTGGGAAGCCTCTACGGGGGCTAAAACCAAACAGGGTAAGGCTATTTCATCTAAAAATGCTACAAAGACTGGTGATAGTGCTTATGTCAGAGAGTTGATTAAGCAAATGAATCGATTAATGCGAGAGCAAAAAAAACTGATTAATTAACTTAACCTCTGTTATGCATCTAAAACAGAATTGAACAGCAGTTCAAGATGATGTAAATAAAAAATTGTAGTAATATAAAAAATATAAAAAGGAGACAACACATGAATCATCAAGTCATTAATCCAATCAACAGTTTGAAAAAAAACATTACGTATTTTTTTGCCTGCTGTTTTGTATTTGTTTCTGTATTTTCTTATGGACAAACCTGGCCTAGTAAGCCCATTACATTAGTTGTACCATTTCCTGCGGGTGGTGCTACAGACGTTATTGCTAGAGCAATTGCCACCCGTTTATCTCCTGCACTTGGGCAATCAGTTATCGTAGACTATAAGCCTGGGGCAGGTGCTACACTTGGGGCTGGATTAGTAGCAAAGTCACCCGCCGATGGTTATACCCTGTTGATGGGGGCAGTTCATCACACCATTGCATCTAGTGTTTATAAAAATTTAAATTATGACTTTCAGAAAGATTTTGCACCAATTACAGTTGTAGCTTATATCACCATCATACAGACAGTTAACTCAAATTCTCCAGCGATGAATCTTCAAGATTTTATTAACCAAGCCAAAAAAGTCCCAGGTAAATTGAGTTATGGTTCCAACGGTAATGGTACTTCACAGAACCTAATTGGAACCCAATTTCAAATGCTAACTGGTACTGAATTACTTCATGTCCCCTATAAGGGAAGTGCTCCTCTAACTATAGCTCTTTTAGGTAGTGAAGTGGATACCGCGTTTGACTCCGTGACTACTTTACAGCCACATATAAAAAGTGGTAAATTACGACCCCTAGCTGTGATAGGTGAAAAAAGGTCTCCAAGATTTCCTGAGGTTCCTACTATTCGTGAGGCTGGTTATCCTGGTATTAATGTTAGTACTTGGTTTGGAATACTTGCTCCGAAAAAAACCCCAAAGGAAATCACTATTTTTCTCAATCGTGAGGTTGTAAAAATTATTCGTAGTTCTGAATTTTTAAAACAAATGGAAGATTTAGGAATCGATGTAGTTGGAAATTCGCCAGAGGAGATGGAAGCTCAAATTCAAGAGGAAACAGAACGATTTAGAGAGCTTGTAAAAGTTGGAAAAATTACGGTTAATTAATTTTTTTTAAATCAAAGAAATTAGCTTCAGTTTAATTACTAAACTTTAGGCAGATCGCTCAGAGATAGAGAACCAATCAATAGAGGGTTATTTTTTATTTTTAATTAACTGCTGATTTATGATGCTTTCCACCTGTCGCCTCTGTTGTTCACTTGCCTCCTGTCGTTTTTTGGATTCGTCTGCCTCTTTAGTATGTCTTGTGACAATGTTACTTTCCGTAGGTAATATGTTTGCATAATATGAAACACACCCACTTATGGAAAATCCAAAAACGAATATGACAATAAAATTAAAAAGATTTTGAATATTTTTCATTTTTCTAAGAATTTTTTCTAAATTAAAAAACGGAATTGTTTTTTATTTATATCTTCCAGAATAACCTTTAGATTGCATACAATTTGTAAACGCACCTTCATCAGTCCTAACAGATGAAGTAGAAGCAGCGATGGCAGCGAGTTGTTGAGACAAAGCTGGAGCAACATAAATTCCTGAAACCATTTGACCTTGAGGGGCTTGATACGGTCGACCAGGAATCGTTACTTGAGATGCTTGTTCACAATAGAATGTGTCTTGGCTGAATTGGGTTTGTGAAGCACCATATTTATCCCAAACAACTTGTTTTTGAGCACAACTTGTAACAAATGTAATGATTAGTAAAAGTGCCAGTTTTTTAAGTACCATTTTCACTACTTTCTAATTTAATAAATATTGTGAGACCGAAGTAACTAATCCATCCTCATCCGAGTAATCTAAAAATACCCATTGACCATTTGCGTTAAATTCTAAAAAAACTAGTTCATTAATTGAACCCATAAAATCAATTCTTCCCCAAACAACATTAAGTTCTTTATTGAAGTTTGAAATTGACTGTTGTTGTATCGTCGTTAATTGAAATCTTATCCATTCTTTGGCTAATGGATTATCAAATTTCTGTTCTTTTCGCCAATCTAATCCAACAAGTTCAGACCTGTCTCTATATTATGCAAAATAATTTTCTCCACAAAAAAAAAAAGTAAAATATACTTCAC
>CAIQHU010000104.1 GCA_903871735.1 uncultured beta proteobacterium
TCAGTCACGCCAGTTGATGGTGGCCTGCAAGAGTTAATCGCTAAACGCCTGCGCGCCATCGATTTCGAATGTGAAACCATGATGAGTGGACCTGATGATTTTCGGGTAACGAATTTATGGGCCATACGCCATGGTACAGCTGGCAAAAATGGTCCTTGTTTAGTCTTCGCAGGCCACACCGATGTTGTTCCTACCGGCCCTCTGGAGAAATGGCAAACAGATCCCTTCATTCCGTCGATTCGAGACGGAAAATTGTTTGGTCGTGGGGCCGCTGATATGAAAAGCTCACTGGCTGCTTTTGTAATTGCAACCGAAGAATTTGTGCAAAAAAACCCAAGCCATCAAGGATCTATTGCCTTTTTGCTTACTAGCGATGAAGAGGGACCAACGAACACCGATGGTACTGTCGTGGTTTGCCAAAAACTAGCTGAGCGACAAATCAAACTCGATTTTTGTATTGTCGGTGAGCCAACCTGTTTGAATCAATTTGGCGACATCATCAAAAATGGTCGAAGAGGATCTTTATCCGCGAAGCTCACTGTCAAAGGGATTCAAGGCCATGTTGCTTATCCGCATTTGGCCCAAAACCCTATTCATGATATTTCCCCGGTTCTCAGTGAACTAGCCAATATGCAATGGGATCAGGGTAATGAATATTTCCCCCCAACAACCTGGCAAGTGTCTAATTTTCATGCCGGTACAGGAGCGACAAACGTGATACCGGGCGAGGCCGTAATCGACTTCAATTTTCGCTTTGCAACAACGAGTACTGCCCAGGGGTTAATTGATCAAGTCACTAAAATTCTCAGCAAGCATCAAATTCAATATGATATTTCTTGGAACCAAAGTGGCGAACCATTTTTGACCCCGCAAGGCGAACTATGTCAAGTATTACAGTCCGCCATATTGGCTGAGGTAGGCGTTCATGCTGAGCTCTCCACAACTGGTGGTACAAGTGATGGTCGCTTTATTTCTAAAATATGTCCTCAAGTTGTCGAGTTTGGTCCAATCAATGCATCGATTCATCAAGTCAATGAAAACATTGCCTTGCCTGACATTGAATCTTTAAAAAATATTTATCGCCGAACTCTAGAGCTACTTATTTCGCATTGAATACCCCCATTACCATCGATGAGGCTTGGGAAAAACTAAGCAATCAACTCAACCAAGCGGAATTATTTTTTGGACACGGTGCAGTCGATGCCGATAGTGAAGCTCTATGGATCTTAGCCCACTGTCTAGATGTGTCACCTAGCTCTTTATTAACAAAACTTGAGCAATCACTCCCTTTGACTGTTTTAGAAAAAGCTAGCCAACGCGTTACAACGCGTATCAATACGCGTAAGCCTCTAGCTTATATCCTAGGAGAAGCTTGGCTAATGGGAGAGATTTTTGATTGTGATGAACGCAGTATCGTACCACGCTCATTCATCGCCGAATTGATCAGTAACCAAACCCTCGACCCTTGGCTACCTGCTGCAGGACGTGCCCTTGATCTTTGTACTGGAAATGCCTCTCTAGCAATCCTTCTTGCCAAGTACTGCCCAGATTTAGAAATTACAGCAACAGACATTGACCCGAAAGCCCTAGAATTAGCTCGTCAAAATATTGCTAAATTTGAATTAACGGATGCAATCGAACTGTATTGTGGCGACGTATGGAATGCTCTGGATGATCCAAATGATTCGAACCGTTTTGATTTAATTCTTTGTAATCCACCTTATGTTAATAGCGCCACCATGTCTACTCTTCCCCCTGAGTATCTAGCAGAACCACGACACGCGCTGGCTGGAGGTCTAGACGGCATGGATTTCATTAGCCAAGTTCTAGCTCGGGCAAAAGAATACTTAACGGATCGTGGAGTGCTCGTACTGGAAATCGGCAATGAGTATGCGCATTTTCAGCGTGCCTTTCCTGACCTCGTGGTTCTTTGGCTAGAAGTCGCCGCTGGCAATACACAGGTCGGTTTAATGAACTATGCTGACTTACCGTAGTTGTCCGTGACAAGGTATTTTTCTAGATTAGTGTGCTCTGAAAAATAAAAATGAATCCTTTTAAAGACGCAGGCTTTCTAAAACAACCCGAATATTCTGCGGAATCGATTGGGGCCTGTGCGTCTGACGATCTACATAAACATGCGTAAACTGTCCTAAAGCACAAATCTCTTCCTCAGTATTTTTAAATATTCCAAGTCGATACACCACACTCGAATTACCAATTTTTTCAACAAAAATGCCAACTTGAACGGTATCTGGAAAACAGACTGAACGAAAAAATTGGCAATGATTATCAACCACCAAACCGACCAAGGGACTATGGTCAAAATCCAAAACACCTTGTTCAAGCAGGTATTGATTGACGGCTGTATCAAAAAAAGAAAAATAGACAACATTATTCACATGCCGGTATACGTCATTATCGGACCAGCGCGTGGTTATCTGTATAAAACGAACAAAGTCTGCTCTAGTAAAAATTCGATCGGCCATTACTGTGCTAAAAATCTTTTACTAAATTAAACGCTGCCTCGATACGCTCGACGGCATGTATTTCCATACTCTCAAAAGATGCACCCTTAGGCATATTCGCTTTGGGAATAATTGCTTTCTTAAAACCTAATTTTGATGCTTCGCGCAGACGCTCTTGTCCACGCGGACATGGACGAATCTCCCCTGCTAAGCCAACTTCCCCAAACACAACAAGATCTTTTGGTAAGGCTTTATTTTTTAAAGATGATTGAATAGCCAGTAAAACTGCTAAGTCAGCAGCTGGCTCAGTGATCTTTACCCCACCAACCGCATTGAGAAATACATCTTGATCAAAACACGCAATACCTGCATGACGATGCATGACTGCTAATAACATCGCTAAGCGATTTTGCTCCAAACCAACCGCTAAGCGCCTCGGGTTAGGAAGATGAGAACTATCTACTAAAGCTTGTATTTCGACTAATAAAGGTCTACTTCCTTCTTGGGTTACTAAGACACAAGCACCAGGAACCGCCTCCGTATTTGGTGATAAAAACAATGCTGAGGGATTATTAACACCCTTTAAGCCCTTATCTGACATCGCAAAAACACCTAATTCGTTGACCGCTCCAAAGCGATTTTTTATCGCTCGGATCAATCGAAAAGAAGACTGCGTATCACCCTCAAAATATAAAACCGTATCGACCATGTGCTCTAGCACTCGAGGTCCAGCAATATTGCCCTCTTTCGTTACGTGTCCGACTAAAATAATGGATATTCCAGAGGACTTTGCTAGACGGGTGAGTTGGGCTGCGCATTCGCGAACCTGCGCAACAGATCCAGGAGCCGAGCTTAACGCCTCAGAATAGATCGTTTGAATCGAGTCTATGACTGCAACCTTTGGTCTAGCAAGCTCCAAATTACTGAGAATTTTTTCTAATTGAATTTCTGGAAAAACAACTAAATCAGGCGCAAAGCAGCCAGTTCTTTTAGCGCGAAGTGCAATTTGCGCGGCCGACTCCTCCCCACTTACATAAACTACGGATTGGCCTTCTAAGCTTAAGCCAGCTAAAGTTTGTAATAGTAAAGTCGACTTACCTATACCAGGATCGCCACCAATGAGAACTACCCCAGCATCCACTAGACCGCCTCCTAAAACACGATCAAATTCTGGGATAAGGGTGGATATCCTCGCAAAATCCTCTAAATCGATATGCGCAAGAGTCTGTTGAGCGCTCGCCTGCACAATGCCCTGATATCGATGATTAGGCCCCTGCTCAAGAGTCTCTTCTAACGAATTCCAAGCCTGACAGGCCGGACATTGTCCTTGCCATTTTGGAAAAGATCCACCACAAAGATGGCAAGTAAATTGCGATTTAATCTTAGCCACAAATATGCTTACAAAGGCGATGCGCTACGATTTTGCTGAGCTCTTTTCGCAGAGTCTTTACGACGCTCCTCAAGCTCTTCAATTCGCTTTGCACGTAAAATTTGTTTTTCCTCGAAAGCTTTACGATTATCAGCCCGCTCTTGAATATTTTTGGGATCTTGCCGCTCGGCAATTCGTAAGGTATCTTTTTCAGTTTTTATCATCTCATTGACTTCGCGTCGCCGGTCGTGCATCGCTAACTCTTGCACGCGAACCACCTTGATCTCTTTTAAATAGGTTTGGCGAACACGATCTAAGCAACGCTCCACAAAAAATAATTGATAACAGTGGCGAACTTGGGTGTCATTTCGATACTGGACCCACTCTTTTTGAAGATCCAAATTATCTTGAACAACTTCCAGTTCAGCTAATTCTTGATCATGAACTTGTCCAGCAAATGAACTAGTAATACAGGCAACTCCTCCAAGACTTAGGATGAATATAACCAGCAGCCTATAAAGCGTTTGCCTCATCCGCTTAATTGTTGTGTTAGATGAAATAAATTAGCAGAACGAGCGCCACTTCGGCAATAAGCCAAGACGGGCTTCGGTAACTCCTCCAAAAGAGCGGCCATTTCAAGCACTTGATCACGCGTAATTTGCCCACTGATAACTGGTAAATACGCAAAATGTAACCCTACAGCCAAAGCTGCTTTTTCAATATCAGCTTGCATCGGTTGCTCACTACCGCCCTCTAAATCGGGCCGATTGCCAATAATAGTGCGATATCCTAAGCTGGCAATTTCAGAAATATTTTCGCTAGTAATCTGTCCTGCAGTTGAAAAATTGGGAGTGTGTTCGGTGATAAATAGTGACATGTTTACCTCATTAGTTATTTGCAATTGCCAAAAGCCCAGCCTGTAAGTCGTTTTTTAAATCTGTAATATGCTCAAGCCCCACCGAAATACGCACTAATCCTTCCACTAGACCAGCCTTTTCACGCTCGGCAACTGGTACTCTGCCGTGGGTGGTTGTCGCTGGATGCGTAATTGTTGTTCTCGTGTCGCCTAAATTAGCGGTAATCGAACAAATCCTCGTTGCATCAATGACCTTCCATGCATTGGCACGGCCACCTTTGACAATAAATGAAACAATCGCTCCACCGGCTTTTTGTTGTTGCATTGCCAGAGCATGCTGAGGGTGTGACGTTAAGCCAGGATGCAAAACTCGCTCAACCATATCTTGCTCTTCTAACCAGGCCGCTAAAAGTAATGCATTTGCACTTTGTTTTTCTACCCGTAAGGATAGAGTCTCAAGTCCTTTTAATAGTACCCAAGCATTAAACGCAGAAAGCGTTGGTCCAGTACTACGATTGAAGGTGAAAACTTTGGAAATCAGCTCCTCAGAACCAAGCACTGCCCCGCCCAAGACCCGACCTTGACCATCTAAAAATTTGGTAGCTGAATGAATCACAACATCAGCACCAAGACTAAAAGGTTTTTGGAGGACCGGCGTGCAAAAACAATTATCAACCACAAATAGCGCTTGCGCACTGCGTGCGATCTGGGCTATACCAGCAATATCAGCAATTTGCGTTAAAGGATTAGAAGGACTTTCAATATAAATTAATTTGGTATTGGGTCGAATAGCTCTTCTAAAATCATCTAGATCCACTAAATCTACATACGTGGTTTCAATTCCAAAACGAGACAAAATAGTACTAAACATTTGGATAGTTGCACCAAAGACTGCCCTAGAACAAACTAGGTGATCACCAGCTTTTAAGTGGGTCAAGGTCACTGCAAAGATAGCGGCCATCCCTGAGGCGGTTGCTATACAAGCAGGGGTTTCTTCCAGGGCTGCTAGCCGATCTTGAAACATTTTGACAGTTGGGTTAGTAAAACGTGAGTATATAAAGCCTGTTTCAGCATGCGCAAATTTATCAGCCGCTTCTGCAGAGTTCGCATAACAAAAGCTCGAGGTTAAAAAAATGGCCTCGGCGTGTTCATTAAACTCTGATCGCATTGTGCCCGACCGAACTGCTAAAGTCTCAGGGTGCAGACCCTTGCCATCAAATGGTATCAACATCAGTATCTTTCTCAATCAAACGAATCATTATTTGTTTTCGTACTATTGCATCATTCGCGGTTAATTACCGACAATTTCTAACTGTCGGTTACTCACGCGCAGTTACTACTATTTCATGAATCACTATCCATTAACTGCAAATGGAGTTGTGACCTAGAAAAATCTCCATAATCACTGGCCCTATCTTCTATATCCTCCGGACTTAAACGAACTGCTTCTAAAGCATCTAGATAAGCAGTTGTAACTTTGCCAGCTAAATAAATGCCATCAAAACAAGATGCTTCAAAATCACCAATCAACGGATTAATATCACGTACCGCCTGCTTTAAATCATCTAAGTCTTGATATATTAACTGATCAGAACCAATCAATTTATTGATTTCATCAACAGTCCGTCCATGAGCAACTAATTCCCCGCGAGTTGGCATATCAATACCATAGACGTTCGGAAAACATACTGGTGGCGCGGCTGATGCAAAAATCACCTTCCGCGCACCGGCACTCCTTGCCATCTGAACAATTTCAAATGAAGTAGTGCCGCGCACAATGGAATCATCCACAATCAAAACAGATTTATTTTCAAACTCAATCCGCATGGCATTTAATTTTTGACGAACTGATTTTTTTCGTACAGCCTGACCCGGCATAATGAATGTCCGACCAATATATCGATTCTTAAAAAATCCCTCGCGATATTCAATACCTAAATGCTTTGCAACCTGCATCGCCGCAGGCCTACTTGAGTCTGGAATAGGCATAACCACATCAATGTCACTAATGTCCGTTTGCGAACGAATTTTTTTAGCTAAATAGTCACCCATGCGCATCCGAACATCAAAAATGGAGATACCATCCATACATGAGTCCGGTCTTGCCATATACACATATTCAAATATACAAGGATTTAACTGCGCATCGGCAACAATTTGCCGACTAGCAAAATTACCATCTAAGTCAACAAATATTGCTTCACCGGGTGCTACGTCGCGAACAAATTCATAGCCAATGCCCTCAATGGCGACCGACTCAGAAGTGACCATCCACTGTGATTTACCTTGACCAACATCCATTCGACCAATACATAATGGCCGAATGCCGTTTGTATCCCGAAACGCTAATAAGCCATACCCAGCAATCATTGAGACAACTGCAAAGGAACCCTCTAGTCGCGCATAAACCTTTTCTAATGCATTAAAAGCGCTACTCGCATCTAAGCCAATGCCCTCCGTAGAATGCTGAATTTCATCAGCTAAAACATTGAGCAAAACTTCGGTATCCGAACTAGTATTGATGTGTCTTCGATCACGATAAGACATCTCTTCACGTAAGGTTGCAGCATTTGTTAAGTTACCGTTATGCGCTAAAACAATACCAAAAGGAGCATTCACATAAAAAGGTTGGGCTTGTTCTTCACTACTAGCTGATCCAGCAGTTGGATAACGCACTTGCCCAATCCCAGAATTCCCTTTTAAACCCCGCATATTCCGCGTTCTAAATACATCTCGTACTAGGCCATTGGCTTTGTGCATATAAAAGGAGTGCCCATTATGCGTGGCAATACCTGCAGCATCTTGGCCACGATGCTGGAGTAATAAAAGCGCGTCATAAATCAACTGATTTACTGGGTCATTCGATACTACCCCAACAATTCCGCACATAAGATTTCTTTCGATTTATTTTGCTAACTGACGAATATCTGTAGCTTGTAGCAGTGTTTGTGCCCAATTATCAGGTAACCAATGCCGAACTATACCTACCACTAACTCAACCGCAGGTCGGCTCAAGGCGTCTTTCCATTCATTACTTTTGGGTAAATCAGTTACTGCTAGTAAGGTCGATAAAATGACCACAATCAAAGCCCCACGTAAGAATCCAAATCCAGAACCTAAAACTCTATCTAAAAAAGATAAGCCCGCTCCAGACAATACCCGACTAATCACGTTACCTAAAACTTTTCCAACGATCAAAACAACCACAAAAATAAGCCCAAAACCAAGTACCATGCGTCCAGTAGAACCAATAGGGATTGCCCCTAACCAGGCTAATGCTATTTGACTAGAAAATTCATAAGCTAAATATGTGGCAACCACAAAACTAACAAGGGAGATGAGTTCTTTGACCAAACCCCGAATAAGACCAAGGGTAGATGAAATAACTAGGATAGCAATTACAAAAAAATCAACCGTAGTAAACGCAAAGGTATTCATTCAAATATCTTTTATTTTGTATCGACAATTTTAGGAGTTAAACCAAGCGCAACTAACTTTTTCTCTGCAATGAATACTTCATCTCGACTTTTATAGGGTCCCGAGCGTAACAAAAAGAGTGTTCCACTATCACCATCTTTCTTTCGCTCAACTACGTAAGTCGTAATTTTTTGTTCATTCACTATTTCCTCTAATTTTTTTAAACGCTCACTAGTTGAGAAGGCGGCAATTTGAATGTATAGTTTTTCATTTTTAGAAGGCTCTATTTTTTCTGGTTGCCCTCCAATCTCCACCTTATTTTCAGTCTTACTGGCAATCAAAGAGTCAGAGGCGGTTTTGTCAAACCGCGAATTATCACTTTTGCTCATCTCATTACTTGTGCGCTTGGGAGCCTCAGCAATAATTTCTTCACCAACATCAAGTTGCGGATTGGCGTTTTTTAAGGGCACATTTTTGCCAAGATCTACTTTATTGGCTACAGATTTTGGGGGCGTTACCTCAATGTCAGGAACCTCATTAGACCGCTGAATATTAGCTAACCATTGTCGTACATTTTTAAAAAATTCCTCAAAACTGGAAGCTGTTTCGACTGGACTATCCTTTTTACTATCTCCTTGTGGATTAGAACTAGGACTTTTTTTCGAAGCCCCACCTATCTCAAGGCGAGATACCGGTGGCTTAGGAGTAACCTCTGAACTGGCAGAGTGCGTCACCGAATTAATTACTTGAATAACAACATCATTATTCAGTTTCTTCGACTCAGAATCGAATAATTTGGGTAAACCAATGACTGCAATGAGGAGTAATAAACTAGCGCCTAAAAGACGATGCCTAGATTTTTGAACTTCCCGATCTTCTAAAGCCTGGGTGTCCTCTAAGACGCTACTGGCGTTAGACCTCGCACGAAATGACGGTTCTTGGCGATGCGCCCGAGTATCTGGTTTATTTTTTTGAAAAAAAGTTGGCAATGAGATCATTATCTTGTTTTGGATGAGCACAATGAATTCAAGCTAAAGGACAGGCGCAAATGTGTGATGTATTAAACCGCGTAAAAATGACATGAATCAACCAAGAAAAATGACATCCAACTAATGCTTCTGAGTCTGTAAATACAACAATACCCCAGAAACAGTGTAAAAGGACCCGAATACGACTATTCTATCATTTTGCCCGGCTCTCTCAAGGGTTTTTTGATAGGCTTGTGCTACATTGGAGAATGTCTCAAATCCAGAATCAGCTGTCTTTTTTACGCCTAAGTCTTGCAATGCCTGCACAATTTGATTTGCCCTAGCCGCTCTGGGTGTCGGTAAATCAACGCAATACCAATAATCCACTTGGCCTAGCATTGGCTTTAATACGCCAAGCATGTCTTTGTCAGCCATCATTCCAACCACCGCGTACGTATAGGGGAAGTAACCCATCTTGGCAAGGCTTTGGAAAAGTGTGGCGCTAGCATGTGGATTGTGTGCTACGTCGAGAACGATATTGGGCTGACCTGGCAAAACCTGAAAACGCCCTGGTAAGTCAACCGATGAAAACCCATTACGAATATCTTGTACGCCTACGGGTAGGATTTCTCGCAAACTAGTCAGAGCGGCTAAAACACCTGAAGCATTAAGTAATTGATTGGCTCCCCTTAAAGCTGGGTAAGCTAAGCCACCAATTCTGCGCCCTCTTCCCGACCAAGCCCACTGTAAAGTGTCTCCCTGAAAGTTAAAATCCTTACCCTGTAACCAAAGGTCTGCGCCAATGTGATGGGCATAGTCCACCAAACTATCAGGTGGTTGTGGGTCACTACAAATTGCGATTTTTCCACAGCGATAAATACCGGCTTTTTCATAGGCAATTTTTTCGCGAGTATCTCCTAAATAGGCTTGATGGTCTAGATCAATACTGGTAATAATCGCACAATCCGCATCAATCATATTGATAGCATCTAGACGACCACCTAAACCAACCTCTAAAATCATGACATCGACTTCAGACTTACTAAATAAACTCAGGATTGCTAAGGTCGTAAATTCAAAATAAGTCAGACTAACTGGGCAAGCCATCGAACTGCGCGCCTTCTCCACAATGCGGAAGTGCTCAAGTAAATCATCATCTGTTACTTCTTGCCCATTGATTCGAGCTCGCTCATTAAAACGTATTAAATGGGGTGAGGTATGGCATGCGACACGGTAGCCAGCGCTCAGTAA
>CAIQHU010000105.1 GCA_903871735.1 uncultured beta proteobacterium
TTGGTCCAGTCCTTAACTATTGACTTAGGAAAAGAGGGGATATTAATTAATGCCGTTTTACCTGGGGCATTGGATACGCCAATGACCAGGTCGAACTTAAGGCCTGAACAAATTGAAAAACTTGAATCTTTAACCCCGCTGCAGACTTTACCAAGCTTAAGTGATGTAGTTGGATTGGTAGACTTTTTATGCTCACAAAGTAATACAGGTATTACTGGACAATTTATCGCTGCTGATCGAGGCTTGAGTTATGCTCGAATCCTTTGAAGTTATTACCTCAGGTGGTAAATATAAAGTTAGTGTTGGCGAAGACCTGTTGCCTAAAACCCCTACAAACAAGCATACTATTTATTTAATTGATGAGTACCTTTCAGAGTTACTCAACCTCCAGGATCAATCAGTAATTACTATTCCAGCGCTAGAGTCAAGTAAGAATCTTGATTATATGGCTGAGATAATTGAAAAAATGCGTTTATTAGGTGCTAATAGAGGTACACACGTCTTCGCAATTGGAGGCGGGATTATTCAAGATATTGCGACGTTTGTTAATTCTATTTATATGCGCGGCTTATCTTGGACTTATTTTCCCAGCACTTTACTTAGTATGACTGATAGTTGTATCGGTGGAAAATCATCAATTAATGTCCGAGGCTATAAAAATCTTGTTGGTAATATTTACCCTCCCCATGAAGTATTCATTGACATGAATTTTTGTGAAACCTTGGGAGCAAATGAGATCATTGGAGGTTTAGTAGAAGCAGTCAAAATTTGCTACGCGCGCGGGCCTGAAAATTTTGATCAGTTTCTCAAGCTTAAACCATTTTATCCATTAAATGCTGCAACTGGTGTTCAAGTAGTCTTTGCGGCGTTACTTGCAAAAAAGTGGTTTATTGAAATTGACGAGTTTGATCAATCTGAGCGATTATTGCTTAATTACGGCCATACTTTTGGACATGCGTTAGAAGCATCCTCTGACTTTGCAATTTCTCATGGAGTTGCGGTTGCACTTGGCATGATGGTCGCAACCGAATATGCCAATTTGATTGGAAAAATGGATGAGGTTGGCAAAGTCAGCAGTGCTCGCTTAGACAACTATTTAGTGCAATTACTTTATCCCTTAGAGGGGGAAATCAAGGATGCCTTATCTAAAATAAATTTAAAGGTGGTTTTATCAAAATTTGAAGGTGATAAGAAACACCTTCAAGAGGAGTACCGAATGGTTTTACCCTCAAACGATGGTTGTTTAAAATTGTGTTCATGCCCTAAAAACGATCACTCTAAGCGTCTTATAGAAAAAGCTTATCAACAAGCTTTTTTAGCCCACGGTTATTTTAGTTGATTTAAATAGCGCTAGAAAAAAATGACTGATTTAGAATGGAACATTAAAGATGATTTCGCCTCTATAGTGGAACAAGGCTTGCCTTTTATTGAAAAGTTAAAAAATTCTCACATTTTTTTAACGGGAGGAACTGGCTTACTCGGTACTTGGCTTTTAGAAGTAATTGCATTTGTAAATCAAGTAAAAAATTGCGATATTCAAGTTACGGTTTTGACTAGAAATCCAGATTCTTTTAATAGTAAATACCCACATTTATTTGAAAATAAAAGATTTCATTTCCTCGTGGGAGATGTTACTAATCTTCAACCCATAGAAAATATTTTAGGTGACCAACAATTCACGCACTTAATTCATGCTGCAACTGATGCAAGTGCTGAATTGAATGAAATAAACCCATTACAAATGTTTGATACAGTAGTCCTAGGAACTCGGCAGGTTTTAGACTTTGCGGTTAAGCATCAGATTACAAATATCCTCTATCTTAGCTCAGGGGCTGTTTATGGCCAGCAACCTCATGGAGTGGATTATGCCTCTGAGCAGTCTTTGAGTGGGCCTGATTGCTTGAATCCAAAAAATACCTATGCAGAAGGTAAACGAGCCTCTGAAATGCTATGCGCAATTTATGGTAAACAATTTGGGCGTCGTATTGTGATAGCTCGCATCTTTGCTCTTTTAGGCCCACTATTGAATTTAGACATTCATTTTGCAGCTGGTAACTTTATTCGAGATGCCTTAGCGGGAAAAAAAATTACTGTCTCAAGCGACGGAAGGCCTGAACGATCCTACCTATATTTGTCTGATGTAATTGTTTGGCTTTTAGCTATACTTACTACCGGAAGAGCAGGAACTGCATATAACGTAGGATCGCAAGAAGCAATATCAATTGCTGACCTAGCCAAGCTTACATCTACTTTGTTAGGGAACTCTGGGTACGAAGTCCTTGGCTTACAAGATTCTGGTTGGAATCCTGGCCGGTATGTACCCAGTACCCAGTTGATTCAGGACGAGCTCGGCGTTAAACAAACAGTTTCATTAGCAGAGGCTATTATTAGAACAGCACATTGGAATGATCGGAGAAAATGATGAAAATAAAGTTATCGGACTACGTTGCGCAAAAGGTGATTGAGCAAGGTGTAAAGCATGTTTTCATGGTGACTGGCGGAGGTGCAATGCATCTCAATCATTCCTTTGGTACGAATAAAGAACTTGACTGTGTATTTAACCACCATGAGCAGGCATGTGCTATTGGAGCTGAGGCATATTACCGGTTAACGAATCGCTTGCCGATTGTCAATGTAACTTCTGGCCCCGGAGGAACAAATGCGATTACTGGTGTTTACGGGGCTTTTGTAGACTCAATAGCGATGTTGGTTATTTCTGGTCAAGTAAAATTTGAGACAACGGTTCGAAGTACTGGCGTACAACTTCGCCAGTATGGTGATCAAGAGTTAGATATTGAGGAGTTAGTCAGACCAGTAACTAAATACTGTGTCATGGTAACTGACCCCGAAACAATTCGTTATCACATAGAAAAAGCTATTTATTTGGCCAAAGCTGGGCGGCCGGGCCCTTGTTGGTTAGATATTCCGTTAAACGTACAAGGTGCTCAAATTGATCCAGAAACTTTAAAAGGGTTTGATCCGACCGAAATAGAAGAGCCTTGGAAAAAGACAGATTTAGTGCAGGCTAGTAAGCGTATTTTTGAAAAAATTCGGAGTGCGAAACGCCCTGTTATTTTTGTTGGAGGTGGCATCCGTTTAAGCGGTGAGCATCAGGCATTTTTGAAGTTAGTTGAAAAATTACAGATTCCTGTAGTAACTGGCTGGAATGCTCATGATGTGATTTGGAATGCACATCCAAATTATGCTGGAAGGCCTGGGACAATTGGTGATCGAGCCGGTAATTTTGTCGCACAGAATGCCGATCTTCTCTTAATTTTAGGAAGTCGTTTGAATATTCGACAGGTGAGTTACAACTGGCAATCATTTGCTAGAGAGGCCTATAAAATTTGGGTTGATATTGATGATTTGGAATTTCAAAAGCCTTCAGTTAAAGCAGATATGGCAGTTCATGCAAATCTAAAAGACTTATTACCAGTCCTAGCAAATCAATCTTATGAAGGGGTAACTTTAGAACATCAAACATGGATGCAGTGGAGTAAAGAGCGCATGCGAAGGTTTCCCGTTGTCTTGCCAGAGTATTGGGAAAATAAAAATGTTAATCCGTACTGTTTTATGGATGAATTATTTAAGCAATTAAAAGAAGATCAAATTGTAGTTACAGGTAACGGTAGTGCTTGTGTTGTTGGCTTTCAGGCAGCAGACTTAAAATTAGGGCAACGGTTATGGACTAATTCCGGTTGCGCTACTATGGGATACGATTTACCAGCAGCCATTGGGGCCCATAAGGGCTCGGGCGGTAAACCAATTGTTTGCCTTGCTGGAGATGGTAGCATCATGATGAATTTACAAGAACTGCAAACCATTGCTGGGAACCATTTACCGATTAAGATTTTTATCTTAAATAATAGCGGGTATGTGTCTATTTTCCAAACACACAGAAATTTCTTTAATGGGGTAGAGGTAGGTGGTGGGCCAAAGAGCGGAGTTAACTTTCCTAATTTTGAAAAATTAAGTCTGGCATTTGATTTACCTTATCAAAAAGTATCTAATCACTCTGAACTGAAAAGTGCGATTGAAGCTACGCTCAAAGAAAGCGGCCCCTGTGTTTGTGAAATTATCATAGATGAGAATGTGGCCTTTGCACCTAAGCTTGGGGCAAAACAACATCCTGATGGCCGAATCACATCCCCGCCTCTTGAGGACTTATCGCCATTTTTACCAAGGGAAACCTTAATTGAAAATATGATTATTGATTCGCCAACTGAAGATTAAAGGATAAACTTCATTGCAAAATATGATGTTAACCCTATATAGCCGTTATGGTAAACAGCTTCGTTTTTTGATTGCCGGCGGCCTCAACACGATAGTTGGTCTGTCAATCTATCCACTCTTTTATATTTTCTTAGAGCCTATAGGGTTTGGATACATCCAAGTTCTATTATTTTCTCAAATGTTTTGCATTACTTTTTCATTTTTTACCAACAAATACTTTGTATTTAAAACTAAGGGGAATGTAAAAGAAGAATATTTACGATTTTTTGCATTCTATGGATTTTATTTACTTTTAAACTTACTATGCTTACCTTTTTTGGTAGAAGTTATTCAGATTACGCCAATTCTTGCTCAAACCTTGTTTTCATTTGCAATTATCGTATCTAGCTATTTTTGGCATAGCTTAGTAACTTTTAAGCAAACTAAGGAGAGTCTTTGATGCCGTTTGAGAAATTTCTATCTAGGCAATGCCCAATTTGTCAAAAATCAACCAAAGTTACTTTAGAGATTTGTTCACAGACAAGGGCTGAAACTATCGATTATGAAGCTTTAACTCCTTATTGGAACGGGTTTTTTAAGGAAAAAATTTACTTTTCCTATGCTCGATGTGCAGAGTGTAAGCTGCTATTTGCCCCAATATTTTATAAACCTGATCAACTTGAGGCGCTTTATGGGCAAATGTCGCCTAATATGGATTTAGTTCCAATGGCGGCGTTATTAAAAACCCAAAAAGGTTACTTTAACGAATTAAAGAAATGCTCTAATTTGGACAAGGGATATATAGAGGTTGGTCCTGATGTTGGAGTATTTACTGTTAATTGCACCAGAGAGGGAGCTTTTGACAAGTATTGGCTATGTGAGCCGAATAAGGAAGTTGCTAGTACCTTGGGACGTGTTCTTGGTGATCGTCCATATCAGATCATAGAGAATATGTTTGGTTTTTCAGATATTCCGGATAACTCATCCAGCGTGGCTGTAATGATACAGGTTTTAGATCATCTATTAGATCCGGTCGCAACTTTAGCAGAGTTAAAAAAGAAACTACTACCTAATGCTAAGCTCCTTATAGTAACCCATAACGAGCAATCTTTATTAAGAAAATTTGTCGGGTGGAAATGGCCGGCATTCTGTCTTCAACACCCACAAATTTACAGTCCAGAATCTATGAGGATGCTTTTAGAAAAATCCGGATATAGCGTCGATTCTATAGAACGAACCAAAAATTATTTTCAGTTTAGTTTTTTATTAAAGCATTTACTTTGGGCTTTTGGCTTAAAAGTTAAATCAGTTCCTAGTATTTTTGATTTTACAATTGGTTTAAAGTTGGGAAATATGATCACTATTGCTACGCCTAATTAATATGCAAAAAAAATTATTATCGATTGTTACGCCAACCTTCAATGAGATTGACAATATTGAATCCTTACTAGATAAGATCAGGGAAGCTATTGCACCATTAGAGCAGTATGAATTCGAAATTATTGTGATTGATAATTGCTCATCTGATGGAACTCAGGAAAAAATTCGCGAAATAGCTGCTAAGGATTCTCGCATCAAGGCAATTTTTAATGTGAGAAATTTTGGTCATATTCGGTCCCCCTATTATGGTATCTTGCAAAGTAATGGGCTCGGTACAATTTATTTAGCTTCAGACTTTCAAGACCCACCAGACTTGATTCCAAAATTTATTGAAGAGTGGGAGAAGGGGTGGAAATTGGTTATGGCAGTAAAGCCAGTTAGTAAAAGTAGCCCCCTAATGCATTTTTTACGGAAATACTATTATCGGTTTTTAGATAATATCTCAGATATTGAGATCCTTAAGGATGCAACCGGATTTGGTATGTATGATAAAA
>CAIQHU010000106.1 GCA_903871735.1 uncultured beta proteobacterium
GGGTAATAATTTTTTGGCTCTCTAGTCAATCCAAGATGAAATTAAGTCAAACAGTATTTAGAACTAATAACCACTTTTATTTTGGGTAGTTCTTTGGATAGTTTATATTTTAAATAGAACTTGTAGGCTTGTTTTATATACATATCTGGCGGAGAGGGCGGGATTCGAACCCGCGGTAGGTTTAACCCTACGCACGCTTTCCAGGCGTGTGACTTAAACCGCTCATCCACCTCTCCACTGGAAAGGTAGATTATACGTTGTCTTGGTAAATCAATAAATAATTACAACGCTTCTTTTAATTGCTCCAAAATCGCTGGGTTTTCAAGTGTTGATGTGTCTTGGGTAATATCCTCACCCTTAGCTAATACTCTTAATAACCGACGCATAATCTTTCCAGAACGCGTTTTAGGTAAGTTGTCCCCAAACCTTATTTCCTTAGGCTTGGCAATCGGTCCAATTTGCTTATTTACCCACGCCCTAAGCTCCATCGCCTTGTTCTTGGCCTCATCTCCAACCGGTCGAGCACCTTTTAGAACTACATATGCCACAATCGCTTCCCCAGATATGTCATCAGGTCGTCCAACTACTGCAGCCTCAGCTACCAATGGATTGGCAACTAAACAAGATTCAATTTCCATCGTACCCATCCGATGACCAGAGACGTTCAAGACGTCATCAATTCGCCCAGTAATCGTAAAGTATCCTGTTTTTTTATTTCGGATTGAACCATCACCAGCCAAATACAACTTACCTCCTAAATCACTCGGAAAGTAACTTTTCTGAAAGCGCTCAGGATCATTCCAGATTGTCCGAATCATCGATGGCCAAGGCCGCTTGACTACTAAAATACCGCCTTGCCCATTGGGCAAGTCTTGTCCTGTCTCGTCCACGATTGCAGCCATAATACCTGGCAAAGGTAATGTGCACGAACCAGGAACCAATGGCGTTGCCCCTGGTAATGGGGTAATCATATGCCCCCCGGTCTCCGTTTGCCAAAAAGTATCGACAATAGGACACTTCTCCCCACCAATATGCTTGTGATACCACATCCATGCCTCAGGATTTATTGGCTCGCCCACCGAACCGAGTAAGCGTAGGCTGCTCAAGTCATAATTCTTTGGGTGCGCACTCGGAGAAGTCTCAGAAGCCTTAATTAAAGACCGAATTGCCGTGGGTGCAGTATAAAAAATGGTTACTCCATGACGACCAATAATGTCCCAAAACCTGCCAGCCGTTGGATAAGTTGGTACGCCTTCAAAGACCATTTGGGTAGCCCCAACTGATAACGGCCCATAGGCTACATAACTGTGCCCAGTAATCCAGCCAATATCCGCGGTACACCAAAATAAATCACTCTGCTTAGTGTCAAAGGTCCATTGCATCGTCAAATGCGCCCACAATAAATAACCTCCTGTGGAGTGCTGAACTCCCTTTGGCTTCCCAGTTGACCCAGAAGTGTATAAAACAAATAAGGGATGCTCAGCACCAACCCACTCTGGCTCACATACCATAGGTTGGTCTGCAACTACATCGTGCATCCAGTGGTCACGACCCTCTTTAAACGGCAGATCACAGCCGGTTCGGCGATAAATAATTACGTTCTTGACTACTTGATCCGCCCCCAAAGCAAGTGCTTCATCAACAATTGTCTTGAGCGGCATTTTTTTACCGCCCCGGCATTGCTCATCCGCAGTAATGACGGTCGTTGCTCCAACGTCAACAATACGCTCCTCCAAAGATTTAGCGGAGAAACCTCCAAAGACTACCGAATGCGTCGCCCCAATCCTAGCGCAGGCCTGCATCGCCACAACACCCTCAATAGACATGGCCATGTATAAAACAACGCGATCGCCCTTCTTCACACCAAGCTGACGCAAGCCATTGGCAAATTGACAAACGCGTGCATGCAAATCTTGATAATTAATTTTGGTTGACTGTCCGTCATCGGACTCAAAAATAATTGCAGTTTTTTGGCCTAACCCAGCCTGTATGTGCCGATCAAGACAGTTGTAAGAAGCGTTCGTTAAGCCGTCGGCAAACCACTCATAAAAAGGGGCTTTAGACTCATTCAAAACTTTCTGAAAAGGCTTTTTCCAATAAATCGTCTCGCGAGCAAGTCGAGCCCATGTCCCAGAGTAGTCATTCTCAAATGCTTGGCACATGGCTTCATATTGGGCCATACTGGTAATTGCCGCATTTTTTGCAAAAGTTTTAGGGGGTTGAAATACGCGTTTTTCGATTAAAAGTTCTGACATGGCGGGCATCAAATTTCTCCTGTAACTTGAATTATTTTTAAGAATACACCCATAATTTACCAAAAACTATCCGCATAAACTCGCATATTTCGATTTTTTTACCATCGGTAAAGGGTATTTTGATGCTACATTCGAAGGTTGTTGAGGTTTTTTTTGAATAACAATTCGAAGCGTACTTAAATCTGTGATGAGGGGCTCATGTGCTTCTACCTAGTTGATTTTTAGATGAGAATCTGTCCAAACATGGCAAAATTGTCAGATCAGCTCAATCACACCACATTTACTCCAATGACAATCAAGCTTTCGATCACTAGCTTTCTAGAACAACTATGGCCAACAAGGTGGTGTTTTGCCTAAGATTGGCGTCTTTGATTCTGGGATCGGTGGCCTATCCATCCTCGATGAGGCTTTTTTACAAGCTCCAAGCCATGACTATCTCTACCTTGCCGATTCAGTAAATGCCCCCTATGGCGAGCAGTCCAGTGCCTGGGTTGCCAGTCGCAGTTTGCAACTTTGCTCGTGGCTAATTAGCCAATCCTGTAGCGCAGTTGTAGTCGCCTGTAATACAGCCACTGCCCAAGCAATTGACCAAATCCGCAAGAAATTTCCCCAAATACCAATTATCGGTATAGAGCCTGGTATTAAACCGGCGGCTGCCCTCAGTCAAACTAAAAAAGTGGGGGTTTTGGCTACTGCAAGTACCCTACAAAGTGAAAAATTTAACGCTCTTTTAGCCACTCTACTGGGCGACTGCGAATTTATAACCCAAGCAGGTGTTGGTCTCGTACCGCTGATTGAGACAGGTGACTTGCAACACCCACAGTTAGAGCAACTTCTCATTCAATACATTACCCCCATGGTGCAAGCAAATGCCGATACCCTAGTCCTGGGATGCACCCACTACCCATTCCTAGAACCTTTAATTCAAAAACTATTTGGGCCAAACCTGCATGTGATTAATACCAGCTCAGCAGTTATCAAACAGATGTGCCGACTCATACCCGAAACTATTTCTAAGCCTGGCTCAGTAACGTATTACTCAACGCAAAATAGCGCGCAACTCGAAACCCTAGCAAAACAATTGATGAGTCATCAGCGAACGCGACTCGTCTCATCCGAAATAGTGGCGGTCTAGATGCGCTTGTCACGATTAGAAGTCCTAACTTTAGTGTTTGTCATTAGTGTTCATTTACTGGCTTTTTTAAGTAGTTTTTTACAATTTTCTAACCCTCCAAAAAAAATAGAAGATGTCTTACAAGCAGAACTCATTCCACCACCACAGACTACTCAGCCTGAAAAAAAAATTCCAGAAAAGAAATCAAATCAAGCACCTCTACTCACCGTTGCGCCAGAAAAAAAACCGACCCAGAACACCTCTAAATCAGAACCCGCTAAAGATGTCCCTGCCGTAAAAAATTCTGCACCAGAACCAATTTCAGAATTGTCCCCCGCAGCAAATACAACTCAAAAAAGCGCAGCCCCGCCAGCACCAAACCCCTCCACAACCAGCCAAAACATCCTCGGAGTTGAAGGTGGTGCAATAGCCCTCAATCAACTAATCATGGTCTATAAACCAGATACGAATGTCTTTTACCCAAGATTTTCAAAAGAAATTGGGGAGCGCGGAATTGTTGAGATACGGATGCAAATTGATGAGGGTGGTTCAGTCACCTCAACCCAAGTTATATCGTCAAGCGGATATGCAAGGCTTGACCGAGCAGCAAGCGAATTAACCTCCCGAATTCGCTTTCGGCCACATCTTATTAATGGCGTCCCAAGTAAGATCAATGCTGCAATATCGATTAAATTTGAATTAAATAATTAATTTGAGACAATATCCCCCATGAATCCAACTTTAGCAAATTCCTCCGGTTTTGGTATAGCGCATTTGTGGCAACAAGGCGACGTAGTTTCTCATTTAGTCGTACTCGTTCTTATAATTATGTCTATCGGTTCTTGGTTCATTATCGTGACTCGGATGATCATGCTCTACCAACTCAATCCCCTACTTTCAGAGGTTAGTATGTTTTGGCAAAAAACATCCTGGCATGAAGGTCTGAGTTGCTTTACAAAACAAAACCAAAACCCCTTTTACCAACTCGCAAGTGTTGCCTATAGAGTCATTCAAGAAAGAGAAGGCTCAGGGAAAATTCATCAAACAATTCCTCTTTCCCAACAAATTCAAACAGAAGATTGGCTCTCCAGTGCACTCAAGGTTGAACTCGATCAAAGTATTGCGAAACTACAAAAGGGACTAGCATTTCTGGCATCAACAGGTGCAACAGCGCCGTTTATTGGATTATTTGGGACTGTGTGGGGGATTTATCATGCGCTCATGGTCATTGGCACATCCGGCTCCGCTTCGCTTGACCAAGTTGCTGGTCCTATTGGTGAAGCACTGGTTATGACGGGCTTTGGTTTAGCGGTTGCCATACCAGCAGTTCTGGGCTACAACGCATTATCAAAAGCGAATCGCGAATTACTGGGAAGTCAGCGTCGCTTTGCTGATGATTTATACACACTGCTGATACAGCATAAAAAATCATAATCGATCATGGCCTTTTCAAAACCATCTGAAGAAAATGATGACGGCCTTATGGCTGAAATCAATATGACTCCATTTGTCGATGTGATGCTAGTTCTTCTGATTATTTTTATTGTCACTTTGCCTGTTATGCAACAGTCTGTCAAAATTGAACTCCCGAAAGCCCTAAGCGTAGCAAGTACCAGTAAACCCGATTCGATCCAAGTGAGTATCGATCAACATGGGAAAATTTTCTGGAATACCTCTGAAGTCTCTCTAACTGAATTCTCTAAAAAAGCCAAAATTGCGGCAGATTTAAACCCCATGCCGGATGTAAATCTTCGCGCCGACAAACGGGTTGCTTATGAGTATGTTGCCCAAGTCTTAACCGCCAGTAAACGAAACGGCCTTACCAAAATAGGCTTTGTCACCGAGTCGCCTTAAGACCGATATATAAGGAATATGCATTATTAAATTAGTCATTTTTTGCACTCAGTAAAGGGGATTTTTAATCTAAATCGATCTCAAGTTGTTTACTGTGTAATCTCGCGTCATCATACATACGTTTAGGGCAATAACCGTAATAACTGTCCCTGGCGTTCATCGGTCAATATATAAATAAAACCGTCTGGGCCCTCTCGGACGTCCCGAATGCGTTGATTTAAATTAGGTAATAATTTTTCTTCAAAAATAACTTGTTTATTTTTGATGTTTAACCGGACTAAATAGCGAAATTTGAGAGAGCCAACTAACAAATTCCCCTGCCAAGACTTACCATAACGATCACTATTAATAAATGCCACCCCAGAGGGGGCAATCGACGGTGTCCAGTAATGCACAGGTTGTTCAAGCCCTGGCTTAGAAACTATTCCCTCGCCAATCAAACCTCCACCGTAGTTTTCACCATACGTAATTACCGGCCAACCGTAGTTTTTACCAGCTAAAGGCTGATTAATTTCATCGCCCCCCTGCGGGCCATGCTCATGCGTCCAAAGTAAGCCATCTAGCCCAAGCGTAGCACCTTGAATATTGCGGTGCCCATAACTCCAAATTTCGGGTAATGCTCCTGGGCGATTGAGCAGTGGATTATCCGCCGGAATCTTACCATCCACTCGAATTCGGATAATTTTTCCGTGATGATTATCTAAAGTCTGTGCATCAGCCTTTTGAAAGAACCGATCCCCTAGGGTTAAAAATAAATTCTTATTGAAGTCTTGGACAATCCTACAACCAAAGTGATACTTACTATTCACTTTGGGTTGCTGAGAGAATAAAATTTGAACATCTTCTAAGCGATCTTCACGAGTAGCTAAGCGCGCTGAAGCTAGAGCCGTTGAGTTCCCCTCTACTCCGGGCTCAGAATAGCAAAAGAATATTCGGCGATTACTCGTAAAGTCTTTATCTAGGATTAAGTCTAATAAGCCACCCTGTCCACCAGACTCAATCTCTGGCAAACCCCGAATCGGATCTTGAAGACGACCATTCGACTCAATAATCCTGAGGCGACCAGACCTTTCTGTAACTAAAAAGCGTCCTTCATTCAAAAAAGCAACCGCCCAAGGATGTAGCAAACCTTTTGCAACAATCTCAGTACTTGGCTTAACCTGAGCCACCAAATGACTAGCCCAAGAAAATACCCCAATGATGATTAGATGTTTTATCAAATATTATTTTCGTCTTTTTTAAATCATACATTCAAAAGGAATTTTTGATGGAACTCAGCATTCAAAGAGAGAGTATTAGCCCTAGGGCTAATTGTAAAAAAAAGTTTTGCACATATACTCATTTCTAAATAAGTAATTGAAAATAATGCCAAAACTTCAAAAATTACGTGAGGCAAAACAGGTTGGTTATGCCATTAGAAAGGCAAGAATTGCTAAAGGAGAAGCATTGACAAACATATCTGGGATTTTTAAAATTTCAATCATGGAATTAAATGCTATTGAAGACGGTAATTTGTATTTTTTTCAAAATGATTATGCAGTTTTTATGAAAAAAGCTCTTGAAATCTCCGATTTTCTTGGGCTAGATCTAAAAAATCCAATGCAATCCCCTTTAGGATCTAAATCCCAGACTAAAGATGCTACACAACAAATCCCCCAGTTTTTAAAGATGAAAACGCCACCCGATTCCCTTTAACCCGATATCCTTTAATTGATCTACTTTATAGGCTTTTTATGAAATCTAATCTTCGAAAAAATGTATTTGGCTGCTTGGTCGTCGCCCTGTGTATGCTCTCACCAACCCACGGAATATGTGCCGGTGGGGGTGGAGTTGTTACTGATGCAGGAGCAATGGAGGGTAAGCACTATGATCCAAAAGGAAAATACCCATCTTCATTTACAGTTGACCTACAAAATGGCTTACGAAAAACGCTGCCATTTGACGATCAGCGTGATTTTGAAGAGGCTAAAAAAGGCTTTATTGCAGCACCTTCCTATAAACAAATTAAAGCCGATGCCGGGCATGTTGCTTGGGATATGGGAAGTTATGATTATCTGTTACAAGGCAAGACGTTTGATAGTATTCATCCATCGCTGCAACGCCAAGCAATCTTAAATATGGCCTACGGCCTTTATGAGGTAGTCCCTGGAAAGATCTACCAAGTGCGCGGTTTTGATCTAGCTAATATCAGTTTTGTAAAAAGTAATACCGGCTGGATTGTTTTTGATCCCCTGACCGCAAAGGAAACTGCTCGCGCAGCCCTAGAATTAATTAATCAAAAACTGGGAAAAAGACCGGTCGTTGCGGTCGTTTATTCGCATTCACACGGCGATCATTTTGGCGGTGTTCGCGGCGTTGTTGATGAAAAAGATGTTAAAAGTGGTAAAGTAAAAATCATTGCGCCAGTTGGCTTTATGGAGCATGCAATTTCTGAAAATGTTTATGCTGGCAATGCCATGACTAGACGTATGTTTTTTCAATATGGCGTTTTGTTGCCTAGAAGCCCCTTTGGCCATGTCGATCAATCGATTGGTAAGAATACGGCAGCAGGTAACCTGGGACTCATTGAACCGAATAAATACATTTATAAGGATTTCGAAACTCTCGTTGTTGATGGTGTAAAAATGGAGTTCCAAAACACGCCAGGTACCGAGGCTCCAGCAGAAATGAATACCTACTTCCCAGATTTAAAAGCTTTTTGGGCAGCTGAAAATATCACGGGTACGATCCACAACATTTATACCTTACGAGGAGCTCTCATTCGGGATGCGCTGGCATGGTCAAAGCATATTAATACCGCCTTATACCGTTATGGTAGCCAAGCTGAGGTTATGTTTGCTTCCCATAGCTGGCCAAGATTTGGTAATGCGCGTATCCAAGAAGTGATGCGGACGCAGCGAGATACCTACGCCTACCTAAATAATGAAGTACTCCATAACGCCAATAAAGGTGTGACTATCAACGAAATTCATAATCTGTATAAGTTGCCAAAAAGCTTACAGTCACAGTGGTCTGCACATAGCTATCACGGCTCTGAGGAACATAATAGTCGGGCTGTGATTAATCGCTATTTAGGTTATTGGGATGCCAATCCTGCAACTTTAATTCCGCTGTCTCCAAAAGACTCCGCCCCCCTATATATTGAGATGATGGGTGGTTCTGAGAAGATTCTTACAAAAGGGAAGCAATTGTACGAGCAAGGAAAATATCGAGAGGCAATGGAAATAGTGAATAAACTAGTCTATGGCGAACCGAATAATACAACTGCAAAAGATCTATTAGCCGATATATTTGAGCAAATTGGCTACCAAAAGGAAAGCCCTAGTGTCCGGAATAGTTTTTTAGGCGCGGCCTATGAACTTCGCAATGGTATACCTGGTGGAGCCTCACCAAAGTCAAGCGGCCCAGATATGATTAAAGCTATGACAACAGAACTTTGGTTGAACTCTTTAGCTATTAGTATGGATAGTAAAAAAGCTGATGGTATGCGGTTTGTGATAAATCTCATTACGCCAGATAATAAGGAGAAATTTGTTGTTGAAATGAGCAATTCAGCTTTAACAAATATCAAAGGTCAACTTGCTAAGAAGCCAGATTTAACAGTCACCATCAAACGCGTAGACTTAGAAAAAGTAATGGCAGGTAAGGCCACTTTTGATACCCTCTTAGCAAGCGGGTTAGCAAAATTTGATGGTGATCGCAAGCCTTTTGACCAGTTAAGAAGTACCTTAACTGTCTTTACCCCAGACTTCGAGTTAATGCCAGGAACTAAGCCTGCAAAAGCCACGCCACCCCATTCTATAGATCCAATGCAAGTCCTGGATCATATCGAATCCACGGGAGGCTAAGGTACTGGATCTATCTATTCAGTCCTTTGAATGAAGTGGTTCAAATACTTCATTTGATTAGCCTCCTCAAACAAGATATCTGACCGAAAGCCCTTACCTAAAATGGTAAGGGTATTGAGGACCGCAATCCAGCGAAGAAGAACGAATACCTATCAGACGGGAGATGGCTTGACTTACTCATAAAATTTTAATTGACAATGTTAGAAATAAGAGCATAATTTCTAACATGAGTACTTCAAACAAGATACGCTCTACTATTACAGATTTGCCCAAAGGATCAGTCTTCTCTTGCAAGGATTTCCTTTCAGTAGGTACGCGCGCGTCTATAGATCAGGCACTCTATCGCATGGTAAATGCGCGTGAAATAATTCGTTTTGCTAGGGGCTTGTATACCGTTGCTGGCGAAGTAAATACGAATGCTGTAGTGCTCGCCATTGAGAAAAAAACTGGCGAACGCGTAGGCAAAGCGTTACTCAATCCATCCACTTCCACCGCGATGACGATTCCAACCTCTGGACTATCTCGTACCGTGGTCACGGGTGGTCATCAAATACAGTTTCGCCGCATGAGTCAACGAAAGATCCAGCTTTCTCAAACAGCCAAAGGTCTAGTGTTGCTTGATTTGTGGAACCGCGGCATGAAGGATCTCACGACCATAGAAATTAAGCGTGCTACAGGCAATTGGTCACAGAGTGAGATTGACCGCTATGCTACGCTAATCCCTGAATGGCTTCGCAGCTCGATGAAGCAAAGTAATGAACAACGAAAATCCATCCAACTTGGATTGTCTGGTCCTTATGATTGGTCTAGTACACAAATAAAAGATCATGTTCTCATTACGAAGGTACTTGAGAAACACAAGTTTGAAGATCTGGTTCGTGTGTGTTTTTACTATGGAGTTTCCAGAGTCAAAAGAGTGTTTAGAAATAGCGTCTTTGATTCCATAACAAAAGCTACTGTAAGGCGAATGCTGAAGAACATCAGTAAAGGTCTAAGTTAAATAAAAGGTAATCTACATGCTCAAGCTTGAATTAATGCCCAAGGCCACACAAGAGACCTTTGGTCGCCTGAAAGATGACCATCGACTGGCTTGTTTCTCCCTTGTAGGAGGAACCGCTCTGGCGCTTCAAATTGGGCATCGAATTAGTGAAGATTTAGATTTCAATATCTTTGGTCAAGTCCTACCCAAAAAAACTATAGATGCGGTATTAAATGACTTGACGGCTAGTGGAGTATCTGTTGAAAGTCTGATAACTCCGTCGCAAAAAACACAATTTAAAATCAATACGTCCGACAATTTAGACAACTATGTGCAAGACTACTTGATTGCTGGTGCAAAAGTAACATTTCATGCCCGTAACGAGAGGGATAGGCCAAAACAGCAGATTGATTTCTTGAAATCAACTCCAAAACTGCAGATTTCTAAACAAGGCTTCAACATCCTAGGAATAGATGGACTTTTTGTCATGAAAACTATCGTTATATATGATCGCATCAAGTCACGTGACATTTATGACTTAATGGTATTAACTAGGGATCAGGGCTATTCGCTTGAGAAAGTTTTTGACGTAATAAATGCTTACCAACCTCTAAGAGATAAAGATCCCGAGCTTTTTAAAGGCGCAGTAACTGGAATTATTCCCCTAGACAAATATGATGAGGGATTTTCTAGCATCCATTTAAATCTCAAAATAGAAGATGTTTACAAATACTTCAGAAAACTAATAGATGAATACGAGATTAACTTAGTTAAGTTATTAAAATTAAATCATTGAAAAATTGATCAATCCTTAATACTCTGCTTGACATGCTGTCAACTATCGTTTTTTATGGTGCCCGAGGCCGGAATCGAACCGGCATGCCCGTTTTATGGGCGGCAGATTTTAAGTCTGCTGTGTCTACCGATTTCACCACTCGGGCACGACCTGAATTTCATATTTTATCATGGTTTACTTTGCCCCTAGTAGATCGTAGAGCGAACTTTCATAGGCAAGCTCAGATCCCCAATCGTATTTGGTATTTCTCTACATCGAGAACCTACTATTTTTTAGAAAATTTAGAAAAAATCTTTGAAACTGGGGAAAATCTCAAGCTTTCAAAACAAAGGGTTTTCCCCATGTGTGTTTTTTTTCAAAAAACACATAAAATTCATAGTAGTATTAAATCTAAGCCGTTTTAAATCCGTAATTTATTTGGAGATGACAATGTCTGAAACTAAAAAGCAAGCCCCCCGTCGTAAGTTTTTGCAAAAAGCAGCAGTCGGAGGAGCGGGTGCTGCAACCCTCAGCTTCCCAATGATTTCCCAATCACAAAGTACGCAAACACTTCGTTTCCAATCAACTTGGCCAGCAAAGGATATTTTCCATGAGTACGCTCTGGATTTTGCTAAGAAAGTCAATGACATGACTGGTGGTGAACTCAAGATCGAAGTACTCCCAGCTGGTGCTGTTGTGCCAGCTTTTGGACTCCTTGACGCAGTCTCCAAAGGAACACTGGATGGTGGACATGGTGTTGTGGTCTATCACTATGGTAAAAATCCTGCCTTAGCGTTATGGGGATCTGGTCCATCTTTTGGTATGGATGCCAATATGCTTTTATCATGGCATAAATATGGTGGCGGTAAAGAGTTGCTTGAAGAACTTTACAAAACAGTTGGCGCTAATGTCAAATCCTATGTCTACGGCCCAATGCCTTCGCAGCCACTTGGCTGGTTCAAAAAACCAATTACCAAAACAGAAGATATGAAAGGTCTCAAATATCGGACTGTTGGTATCTCTATTGATATGTTTACTGCCATGGGCGTTTCTGTGAATGCTCTACCCGGGGGCGAAATTATTCCTGCAATGGATCGTGGCCTTCTCGATGCGGCAGAATTCAATAACGCATCTTCAGACCGTCTCCTAGGCTTTCCAGATGTAGCTAAAGTTTGTATGCTCCAAAGCTTCCACCAAAACGCTGAACAGTTTGAAATTTTATTCAATGGTGCAATCTATAACGCCATGGCTCCAAAACTGCGCAGTATTCTTGACTATGCAGTAGAGGCATCTTCAGCTGATATGTCTTGGAAAGCAGTCGATCGCTATTCCAAAGATTATTCCGAAATGCAAACTAAGCAAAATGTTAAGTTCTATAAAACACCTGACTCCATTCTCAGAAACCAATTAAAGGTCTTTGATGAAGTAGTTGCTAAGAAGTCTGCTGAAAATCCATTGTTTAAGAAAATTGTTGACTCACAACGGGTTTTTGCTCAACGCGCGGTCAAGTGGGATTTGGATACGAATACTACCCGTCGTATGGCTTATGACCACTACTTTGGAGCGGCTGCTAAAAAAGCTTAATTATTTTTGAAGGTCGTTTGTGTAGTGATCGAAAAGTATTTGATTTATAGAAGTATTTTTTGATTGAATAGGTGTTTAATAGGATGGTTTTAAAGCCATCCTATTTTTTTAGTCGTTTAGTAAATTGTGTACAATTTCATGTATAAGTTGGTTAAAAAGTACTTCAC
>CAIQHU010000107.1 GCA_903871735.1 uncultured beta proteobacterium
CCAAACTAAAAATGATTTAAGGCCAACAGTGATTGTTCGCATAATGCTCTCCTTGGTTGTTAAGCATTTAATATACTGTATATTTATACAGTATTCAAGAGCATTTAGATAATTATAAGCTAATTGTTGTTTTTTTACTGTTTATTTTTACAGTAATTTACTTTCTATTTACCCCTAGGAATAAATTGTATAGGCGACATTTTTTCTGGATATAAGCCTAATTTTCCGTCATATACTTCTCGAATCAAACTGAAGTCTTGATCGATATCCCCAGTCATATACAAAAAAGTTCTTAATTGAATACTTTTCCGTGGGTAGTCAATATAAGCAAACCCAACTGGATAGCCTGTTTCTTTAGCTAAATGATAAAACCCACTCTTCCAGCCGGGAGTTTTCTTTCTGGTTCCCTCAGGGGTAATCGCTAACCAGAAATTAGACTGACTTTGCATTTGGCTAGCCAAAAAAGCTACATAGCCGTGTGGACTATCGCGATTGACTGATTGTCCCTTGATACTTCTTAACCATCCACCTAGCAATGGGTACTTAAATAAACTATCTTTGACCAAAAAATAAATTTGGATTCCAATAGACCACCTAGCCAGCATCCCTAAACAAAAATCCCAATTCGATGTGTGCGGGTATACAACAATAATGCCATGTGAAGTTGGTAAGCCAGCAAAGTCCAATGTCCAGCCAAGCATGTGAAGAACTTTTTTGGCTAAATAGCTAGCTCGGTTTTGGTTGCAGTTACTCGTTGTTTGGTGACCCATTGTTACTGCCCTTTAAAAAGTCTGAAATTAAGTCACTAAGCGAAGTTGATTCCTTAAATCCTGTAAAAATTTATCCCGTGCAGTTACATGCAAGAACCGGCCTATCTCGCGCTCCTGCCCCTGATACGATAAAGCAATCAACTTTCGGTCGTTCAATATTTTTTGTAGTTGCACCCAAGTAGGATTCCAAATGAGTTGCTCAACTTTGCCAGCATGACATAATTCAATTTTTAAAATACCCCTTCCAATCGCAATGATTTCATAATCAGTGGCATGCTTGGAATAAATCAATAAGGCAATAGCTAATATAGTTAATTCCAAAAATGTAAATGGTAAAACAATCCAAACACCCTGCAATAAGAAAAAACCTGCAACAAATAATGAAAAAACCGATTGGGCTAGGTAAAATAGCCCTACTTGCTTAGGCGTGAAAGAGCAATTCTTTTTGAAGATCCATTGTCTGTATGCCTTATCGTCTTGCTGATTCATATGAAAATTATCAACCAAATCATTAAAGTCTGCATCCCCCTAGTCATCATACTAACTGTTCAAGCTTGCGACAGAAGAGATTATGTAACCTGGCAATGCATTGTAGAAAACTCTCCTGCAAGTAAAATAACCATGATTCTCGAAGGCCCTTCCTTAAAGATGGATCAGGCAACGTTCAATTACTGCGGCAGTATTGGGCCAAATAGTTATTTCGACAAAGTCTGTCAAACTAGTCCAAACAATGCCCTGATTACATTTAATCAAACCCAAGGAAAATTAGTGATGAACCAACAAGTATTTCAGTGTCAATCTCTCTAAGGAAGAATCAATTTTTGTATAGCATCCTTTTCGCTCTCAAATTCATCGTTGGGGCTTTTGCCAGTTACTGGGCTATTACAGGCCTTTGTCAACCATTACTCAATAAATACTTTCGACCAATTAGTTCGCTAGAGTTGTACCTTGGCTCCGGACTTGGTGCAATTTTATTCGTGTATGCTGGTATTGCTTGGTTATTGATTCTGTTTGCTTTATATGCCTATAACTATATCAATCGAAAAAAATGAGCCATTTTAAAAAACTATTTGAATCAACCAAAACAATAGCGGTAGTGGGCTTATCGAATAATCCAGAGCGCGCCTCCTATCGTGTCTCGGCATATATGTTGAGTCAGGGCTATCAAATTATTCCAGTAAACCCTTTTGCAGATGAAATCTTAGGGCAAAAAGTCTTTGCACAACTTTCTGAAATTCCATTTAAAATAGACCTTGTGAATGTATTTCGAACTGCTCAAGATTGCCCAGCAATTACCCAAGAGAGTGTTGCAATTGGTGCAAAGTCTATTTGGATACAGTTAGGAATTATCAGCCCAGAATCCGAGCTACTCGCTCGTAATGCTGGCCTTGAATTTGTTATGGATCGCTGTCTTAAAATTGAACACCAACAACTTTAACCTCAAAAAATATTGCTACTTGCCAATCCTGCTAGGCTTGCTATTGGCGGGAAACAGCTATGCAACTGAGCCCCCTCCCCTGCTTGTTGACTACTTACCACGGGTAAAAAATTTCGGGCAAGGACAATTCACCTACTTGGGATTTAAAGTTTACAATGCCAGCTATTATGCAGAAGATCCAGCCGGACAAACGGGCTTTGCACTGAGTTTGAATTATCTTCGAAAAATCTCCAGTAGCGATTTGGTATCCTCGACTGTCAAGCAACTAGAACGAGTAGGTGCTTCTGAAGAGCAAATTGTCCAATGGAAAAAACCACTCGAGAAAATTTATCCGGATGTGGAGAGTGGTCATCAAATTATGGCTGTTTTTATTCCTAAAAAGGGAACCTCTTTTTTATACAATGGCAAACCCGTTGGAAATATTGCTGGTGACGATTTTGCAAAATCATTTTTTGGCATCTGGCTTGATCCCAAAACAAGCTATCCTGAATTACGACGACAATTACTTGCAAATCCCTGCTCACCAGCCTTAATCAATTCCAACTGCTCCAAATAATCTGCGAATGAAGCGCCCTTTACTAAATCCGGAGCAACGAGAGAAACTTACTCAAACTCTCCCTCATTGGATCCTATTGGGAAATAGGGATGCTATCACGCGCACGTTTAAGTTTCAAAACTTCCTAGAGGCTTTTGATTTTATGGGCAAAGTTGCAATTGTTGCTGAAGAACTCAATCATCATCCAGAGTGGTTTAATGTTTGGAATAAAGTTGAAATCACTCTCTCAACACACGATAGTGGTGGCCTAACTCAGCTCGATATCAACCTAGCAACAAAGATAGATCAAATAGCCTAAAGCCAAGATAAAAGACTATTCATCTTGCATAATACCCATTTCTTGCAGCAATTCAGAGACTAAATCCAGTCGTAGACGTGGATTATCTAGGCCAAGAAGGTGCTCTTTTTGACCTGGTGGTAGAGGTAACAACTCACTCCATCGATTAGCTACCCAGCCACAGTCATTTAGCGCAAACGGCTTTGAAAATGGCATTTGCTCCTTGGTTAATCCCTGGTCAGCTAGTGATTCAATCACTTTTTTCAATGATTGAGACGCACTTTGCAACTCATCAGGAACCGGCATATGAACATCATCTTCTAAAGTTTGTATCTGCGCCTCCCACAAACCATTCTTGTGAAGCTCACTAGAAATGATCTTAAATCTCAACTTACCCAAACATTGAATCACAAAAAGGCTTGGCTGCACTGCTTCAAATTGCTCAATAGACGCGAGAGTTCCAACTTGTGAAAATGAGACCACCTCATTCGGCTTACGAACTTCATTGCCCTGAGCAATTGTGACAATACCAAATGGCTTGTGATCCCTAAAGCAAGCCTTCACCATATCTAAATAACGCACCTCAAAAATCTTTAGCGGCAATATGCCGCCTGGAAATAGAGTGGTTCCGAGAGGAAATAAAGGAATACTTAAGAATTGGTTAGGGTTAATTTCGGATCGATCCATAAAGGGTATTTTGTCATGACCTGTTCAAATAATTCGGATTGTAAGAAAAAGTTTAACCACTTTTGTAGATATGGTAACGGTAACTGTTTAAATCGCTCCAAATCCACCATGGCAAATTGTCGGATAAAAGGAAAAATAGCCAAATCGACTAATTGAAAATAACCACCTAACAAAAATGGTTGCTGCACAAGGAGTTGATTCAGGGGCAATAAATACGTTTCGAGGGCGCAAGCTAAGGAATTTTCTTGGGTAATTTCTACATACCTCTCGGGATACTTGTAGGCGTCAAGCAGATGTTTGAAACTATCATCATTAGCCATAATCCATTTCCGAGTAAATAATTTTGACTCCTCATCATCTGGCAAGTAATTTCTGGCATCTGGCTGATGCAAAGCCCAGTCCATGATATCTAGACTTTGATCAATGATTGACTGATCTGGCATAACTAAAATAGGAACTGTGCCCTTTGGTGAATATGCTAAAAAGCTGGGTGGCTTATTACGTAAACTAATTTCACGCACCTCAAAAATTACCTTAGACAGTATTAACGCACTTCTAGCTCTCATCGCATATGGGCATCGACGATACGAGTACAAAATAACCGCCATTAATAAGACTCGAACTCGGTAGTCTGTGCAGGCTTTGGTAAAGGAATAATCTTGCCTGGGCCCATTTTTCCTAAAGATTTTTTGACAATTTTATAAATATCTAAATCAAACTCTGGGATACCGGAGTTTAACAACTCAAAGATCTCAGATTCATCAATTGCAGTCCCCAAATAACACCAGTGATCAATCACATGTACAACATGAGCCTCTCGAATACCTATGGCAGTTTTATATGGCCAAATCCCAACGCGATATTTATATAAGGCATGCAGTAATCTGTCGTGATAACTCAAAATTGATTCCTGTCCAACACAAATACCTAAGCATTGCTTTACTTGATAACCAAAACAGGATTTTTGAGGTAATAATTTTTCTAGTCCAAGTAAGCCCTCACAAAGAGTGTGTTTTTTTGCAAGCACTTGCAATGTTTTAATCGCTTCGCTACGACCATAAAAAAGCCCATATAAATTTTCTTGACGTCCGGGCGACAAATCCTGATGACGAACTAACTTAGGTACTAATATGCCATCATGATTGAGTGATAATTGCCAAGCACATAAATCAGTGGATTTTCTTAGCCGAATATTCATACTAGGTAATTTTTCTTTAATTAACTTTGACTCCAATAATAAAGCCCCTACCTCGCCAACAGTCTCAATCCAGTCAATATCTTTTACCTGCATGGCTAACTTCATCTCTTTACGAATCCGCAAAGCACTACTAAAGTGGCTTAAAACTCTCCCGCGAATCGAATTACTTTTACCAATGTATAAAAGTCGGCGATTATCTGCATAAAATAGATAAACCCCTGGCGTATCGGGTAAATCTTTAATCATCGCTTCGTCAATATTTGGGGGTAAGGACTGCTGAGGCAGCAAGTGATCAATCGCCTCTTGCATTTTTGAGACACCAAATTGAGTCATACAGCAATCCCAAAATTGTCGCAGTAACTCAGCATCACCAAGCGCGCGATGTCGAGCCAGTACTTTTAACTGATGAACAGCAATTAAAGTATCTAAGTTATGCCTTGTCTGCTCGGGAAATAAAAATCGAGATAATTTAACAGTGCATAAAATTTTGGGTCGAAAATCAATCCCTATTCTCTTAAAGGCTACCCTCAGAAAACCATAATCAAACCGCGCATTATGCGCTACAAAAATCTTGTCATGCAGTTGATCCAGAATTAACTGAGCGAGTTCCCTAAAAGTTGGTTGCTCTTGCACCATTGCTGGAGAGATTCCAGTGAGGACTTGAATGTTATAAGGAATCAACGTTTCGGGATTTATCAAATGCTCCCACCGAGATTCAACCCCATCTTGCATCGATACAATACCAACTTCGGTAATTCGATCCCTCTCCAAATTACCACCAGTCGTCTCAATATCTACAAAAGCAAATGCAGGAAATTCAGAGCGAAAATTAGTCATCCTGCAAGGATAGTGGATGCCAAACAACTTTGCTGATAACCCGATTTTTTATAGCGTATTGGACCAAAATTGAGTAATTGATGTGCCAATTAGTACTAACCCTAATCCATGTAAGTTATTGTTTATTCATGTTAAATTATTTATTTATTCAAATAAATTGAATTATTTTCATAATTTACATTTTCGAGATAAACTAAAAAAAGTTTATCAACCTACTTCTCAAATTGGAGACACGCAATGCAATTGACCGTAAATGGCAAAGTCCATAATATTGATGTAGAAGCAAATATGCCCCTGCTGTGGGCCATCCGTGAAATCATTGGTCTGACTGGCACAAAATACGGTTGTGGCGTCGCCCAGTGTGGCTCTTGCACAGTCTATATGAATGGTGAGCCCGTGCGTTCCTGTTCAATTCCTGTGTCTGCAGTTGGAGCTATGAAAATTACAACTGTCGAAGCCCTGTCCCCTGATAATTCTCACCCTGTTCAAAAAGCTTGGATCGCTCTTGACGTTCCCCAATGTGGCTATTGTCAATCAGGTCAAGTGATGGCAGCAGCAGCTCTCCTAAAAAGAATTCCAAAACCAACTGACTCGGATATCGATAATGCGATGTCCAATATCTGCCGTTGCGGAACCTATCAAAAAATTCGAGATGGTATTCACGTAGCATCCGGCCAAAAGAAATTAGCTGAGGTTTTAGCTTTTTATGAAGCCACTCCACAATCTCGCGCTTAAGAGGATCTGCTCATGACAACCACCACACAAAATAATCAAGTCGTAGAAAATGCTTCTCGCCGTCGCTTCATTATTGACACATCCGTCGTTGGATCAGGCCTTATGCTAGGTATTGGAAGCTTTTCAGCAAGCGCAACTCCCCATAATCCCAATACAATGATGTCAGCTACCTCCCCTGAGGTGAACGCTTGGGTAAATATCAAACCAGACGATACCGTCGTTATTCGGATCGTCCGATCAGAAATGGGCCAGGGTACTAGAACTGGTTTAGCACAATTAGTGGCAGAAGAACTTGAATGCAACTGGAAAAAAATTATTACGGAATCACCCACTCCAGGCCAAAGCCTCTCCCGAAAACGCGTCTGGGGAGAGTTTAGTACCGGTGGTAGTAGAGGAATTCGTATCTCTGAAGATTACGTCAGACGTGGCGCTGCAGGTGCACGTATCATGCTCGTGCAAGCAGCTGCAAACCAATGGAATGTCTCGCCGAGTGAACTCAGTGTCGACAAAGGCATTATTTCACATAAGGCAAGTGGACGTAAAATAAGTTATGGTAAGGTTGCTGAAGCCGCCGCCAAATTAACGCCACCCGATCCTAAATCAATTCAATTAAAAAACCCCAAAGATTGGAAAGTCGCTGGTAAACCACTTGCGCGCCTAGATACTTTTGATAAGGTCAATGGTACTAAGGTCTATGGAACTGACTTACAACTGCCCGGCATGCTTTGCGCTGCCATTAAACAGAGTCCTGTATTTGGCGGAAAAGTAAAAAGCTTTGATGCCAATAAAGTTAAAAATTTCCGAGGTGTAAAAGCAGCTGTTCAGGTTGGTGATAATGCCGTTGCTGTTGTTGCTGATACTTGGTGGCGCGCAAAAGTTGCTCTTGACTCGCTTCCTATTGAATGGGATGAGATGGGCAATGGGGCTATTTCTAGCGTGGAAATTAAAAAACAGATGGAAGAAGGTTTACAAGCTGTGGGCGATTTTTGGGGACGCAAAGAAGGGGATGCGCCAGCTGTGATCAAAGCTTCTAACAAAATAGTTGAGGCGATCTATAGTACACCATTCCAAGCCCACGCCACGATGGAACCAATGAATGCTACGGCACGCTATACCAATGAAAAAGCGGAGGCTTGGGTACCAACTCAAAATGGTGAAGCTTCCCACGCAACCTTAGCAGAAGCTTCGGGTTTACCTCTCAATCAATGCGAAATCTATAAGCTTGATCCTGGCATGGGACTTGGTCGTCGAGGTGGTACCCAAGAATACGTTGCGCAAGCTATCCGTATTGCAAAACAATTTCCCGGCATTCCAATTAAAATGATTTGGAGTCGTGAAGAGGATATGACGCATGATTATTACCATCCAACTGCAATGGCTAAAATGCAAGCAGGTCTGGATAGTAACGGCAATATAACGGGTATACATATTAAGACATCAGGGCCGTCAATCAATGCCACTCTGAACCCAATGGCTATCAAAAACGGCAAGGACAATCGTCAATTACAGGGCTTTGACGAGGCTGTTGCTCCAGTAGGAGCGCAATTAGGCTATACATTCCCCAACTTACTAACCGAATATGTCATGCGTAATTCCCATGTTCCCGTTGGTCCATGGCGGGGAGTCAATACCAATCAAAATGGCCTATTCATGGAGTGCTTTATCGAAGAATGTGCGCGCGCAGCTGGAAAAGATTCTGTGGCATTCAGACAGGTGCTCATGAAAAATCATCCAAAACATCTAGGGGTGCTCAACGCTGCCGCCAAAAAAGCAAATTGGAGCAAACCACTTCCGAGGGGCGTCCATCGGGGTGTGGCGCAATTTATGGGTTACGGCAGCTACTCAGCCTGCGTGGCGGAAGTCTCTGTCACAGGTGGTAGCCTTGTGAAGATTAAACGCTTAGTATTTGCACTCGATTGTGGGCACGTAGTAAACCCCTACTTAGTACGAGAGCAAATTGAAGGATCTGTGGTAATGGCTCTCGGTGCGATCTTTAATCAAGAAATTACTGTAGAAAATGGCCGGATTAAGCAGCAAAATTTTGACTCCTATCCACTGCTCAAACTTGCCCAAGTCCCTAAAGTAGAATCGGTGCTAGTCCCAACAATGGATTTTTGGGGCGGTGTAGGTGAGCCAACAATTTGCGTCGTAGGCCCTGCAATCATCAACGCAATTTCTGCGGCGCTTGGTAAACCGCTCAGGAATTTCCCCCTAGTTAATGAAGGACTAACGCTCGCGTAAACTTGAAAAACCATCGGTTCGTATTACCGACGAATCGATGGTCCTTCCCATGTCATGCCCTCTGAACGTATCTTTAAAAATAGTTCCAAAGAGCGCAGATCAGGGTGAGCTTGAGCTGGAATACTAGCTTGTACTCCAGAATAACAAGCCCTTAAGCGTCGATCAGTGGATCCGAGGGTCTGCCAACTTTGGCGATAAATTGGAAATTCGGTCAAAAAACCAGGACTAATTAATTCTGCGCGTAATGCTACCCCAACTTTGCCATCATGACATTGTGTACAGGATAAATTCATACGACCGATTCTTGTCGTATATAAATACGCCCCTCTATCCAAAAATGCTTGCCACTCTTGTTTAGCAAAAGTTTCACTGGGCTGTGTCACTCGGACTTTTAAGCCCTTAGCCAAACTAGATAAATATGCTGATAGTGATAAAACCTCATTACTTTCGATATTTGGCTGTGTTCTGGTATTACGACTGATACAACTAGCAATTTGATCTTCAAGATTAACTAACTTGCCATTGGCTCGGTCTAGAGGTTTTCTCCAAATTGGATATGCAACAACAGCGCTGGCTAATGCAAGCGCTTTGGGATGGCATTGAGCGCAGTTATTTAACCAAAGTGCCTCGCCCCGATCCACCCATAAAAGTGCGGGATTTGTAAATTCATCATTTTGAAGATTCAGAAGATCAGATGACAAAAAAGCACTGCCGCTTTGCCGAACATGGCTATTGGGAGTATTTTGAGCATGCCCTAAGACAGCTAACCAAGCAATTATGAAAACTCCGACTTGAGTTAATCTATTTATATAGTGCATGATAGAAAAATCATGACCTCGGACTCATTAACTCTTTTTCTGCCTTCCTAGATACGCCCTGATCATCGAACCATTCCACTGAAATAACGCCTCCATTTGCAGGAATAGTCACAAAAAACTGTAATAAAGGATTGGCAGCAATACCCGTACCCACATCAGCCATAAACAGAATATCTTGATTAACCTTTACCACCATCTTTTCAATAATATTCTTCGGAATTTTGTCCGTGCCATTAATACCAATACGAAAACCCGTTTCCATCGGATGACCAATTAAGATCCGAACTTCCACTTCTTTACCAGGTGCTGACTCGCCTATAATACCAATACGAATCGGAAAAGGATTAATAGAAGCCATGATTAACTCGCATCAAAACAAGCACTCAGGGTAATAACCGCAGGAATTGATTTACCTATTTTTTGACCATTATCCAAAGTCGCAATAACCCATACATCTTGACTAGTTGCTAAACGAATCCGCGTAGCAAAACGAAAGTACTCCGTCTGGGAGGTCATCTTTAAGCGCATTAGAAGCGGATTAGGGTTTTCTGGAGCCACTATATCAACACGTTGAATTTTTTGTCTTGATGGAGCTTTTATGGCAAATCGAAATGGGATTGAATTACCTGTCTCTACTAGTGAAGGTAAATCTAATTCAACGCCTTCAGGATTGAACTTAAAAGACTTTAACGCTAACTCAGAATATGCTTCATTTTTATTTTGAGCAAATAGTACGCTAGCCCAAGTCATTGAAAAGGCGCCAATGGACCATTTCAAAAATCGTCTCTTCACCAGCCCTTTTTTTGAAGCAAAGTATTTCAATGGCTCTAATCCTTATCTAAGAGTTTGTAATACATCCACAACGTTTTTTATTTGCTCAACGGACAATATGGTTCTTGGCATAACCGGTTGTTCAATCCCCTCTAGACTACCATACGGAGGCATCAAAGTTCCAGAAGATATTTGTCTAGCATCCGTTACCCACTGCAATAAAATTTCTCGCGAATAACGTCGTCCAACGCCAACGAGAGAAGGACCAAAATTACCCTGCTTTTGCGTTAGTTGAGAGGAATTGCTTGATCGTAACTGATGACAAGTCCCACAATTACCTAGATTACCGTCATTTATAATTCGCCATCCATCCTCTAGAGTGTCTGGACTTTGACTATAAGCTAAGTTTGTAAAAATGAAAAAGGCAATACTACTCGCGTATCGAAAGGCAATCTTTCGGAAAAAACTGTCACAAATGGGCATCACGTAACATTCAAAATAGATATCAATCTATTTTGCCTTAAAACACCGCAGCCAACAAATTTGTATTACTTTTGCCAGGGCTCTGGTAATTGAACAAGGCCTTTAATAGCTCTTGGCAATATAACAAAATAACCACTTTCACGACCTTTAATCCAAGCAGTAAAAATTTCAAAAGAAGACTGATCACTCGTTGATAAAAGAGCTTGAGCACTCACCATATCATTCATTTGCCCTAACAGTTCTTGAATTTTCGTTAACGGTTTTAAATACGCAGATACTTTTTTAGCCTGATAAAAACTATTAAAAAAATCCATTGCGTAACGTAGCTTTTTTAATTCTAATCGCAATTCATGAAATTGCTCTGAAGTATGCCTAGATATCATTAATTTTTTATGTAATTGACGGTGTCGTCGCTGCAAAATTTTAGTAGCAAATTCTTTAGGCTTCATCTGTAGTAGTTCTTGTTCTACAACACCAGTTTGCTGCATTAAATCACTCTGAACAGTGGTGTCTTGAATGACATCTAAATTCAAGAGCGCCTCGGTGTACGAAATAACTTGAACAGAATACGATCGATTACCAATGTATTGAATAACTTGGTCATGCGCAAAAGATCTTTGCGTCTTGACAAACTCTTGTAAGTTATTTAGCACCGCTGAACTAGATAAATCACGAACCATCAAGGGCAGTAATTCAGCGATAAAAACATCCCAATTTCTCGCATCATCTAGTTGTTTGGCTATACCCCTCCAAACCATACTCCAATGACTTACAAAATCTAGGGGCAGTATTTTCGCAAATAGTTTCAGTGATACCCTGATTCTTCGAATAGCAACTCGTACTTGATGAATATATTCATCATCCTGATCTAGCAAGAGGCCAACATCATTTACTTGTAAATGCGTCAAGCATTCTAAATTAATGTGGACAAAAGTTTGTTGCAAACTAGCTTCTGGAATTTGCGTAATGGCAGCTGGCTTGATGGGCCCTAATTTTCTATCCAGATATAGGTCATAACCACGCTGTGCCTTGGAAGCGGAGCTGGGGTGAAGTCGGGCCCGACGACTTAAGACGCGAGCTAACCCAAATAGCGCGCTGGGCTTGCCTTCTAGTAACTCAAGCTCAACTTCACAAATAGGCTCTTGAAAAAAACTTCCAGCACGCTTAGTAACGATTAAACCTTGGTCAATCGCCACTTCTATTTTAGCGCCACGAAAAGTTGCTATACAAGTCCTACGAAAAAAATCAGTTGTAAAAATAGGGTTTAATTGCGGGGTTAACTGACTTAAAAAATTCAATGTAGCAACATCGTCAATTAAAGTTTGAAAATCAAATTGCCCAGGTATAGAAGGTCCTTCCCACTCCGAGCGCTGACTTAGTCCGCCAAAATTATTTGGATCTAACTTATTTTGATCTAACTTAACGGTTAAAAGAGTCTTACGGAGAATAATTCTCTCCCGCACGGCAATGGCATTTTTCATTAATGCCAGTTCCGGAGTGTCGTAATAAATGTTGTATAGCTTTTTTCGCCGGCTTAGGTTGGCTAGTAAAGGATGTTTAAGTAAATGAACCAAATCATCCGCCGTTACGGTCAATTTCAGTTCAGTCTCAGTAGACAAAATATTTAAATCCCTCTTTTTTGTGTATGTAATAGCTCGATAGCTTATCTGTAATAAAAAGCCTAATTCCGCAGGGTATCATTAATCAACTGCACAGTCCAATTAATATGTCATGTTAGTGACTTGTCATAAATAATTAATCGATTAATTATTAACAATGGCGCCTCTAATCAATTGAAGTTCCTGAATGTAAATCACTTCATTGGAAGTTAAACCACCAACTCAAAAATTTTGTGATTATTTATGAATGGCCCGAATGATTTGCTGCGGAGTAACTGTAAGAGAGTTCATCATCACGCCTAACGGACTAAGGGTATCATTAATGGCATTTAAAACGGCTCCAGAAGCTTCCAGCAACCTTGGCCTCGCCGTTCTCCCTTAGCACCCAGTTCAGAGGTCTTCGTTGGTGTACCCGTATTGGAATAGAAGTCTTATACTAGCTAGGAAATAGTCGTTCTTAAAAATATTTTAGATTCGGAGTATTCCATGTCAGATAATTATTATTACTATGAGCCACACAGCGGACATGGATTACCACATGATCCATTCAAGGCAATCGTTGGGCCTCGCCCGATTGGTTGGATTGCAAGTTCTAGTAAAGAAGGTGTCCTTAATTTAGCACCCTATAGTTTTTTTAATGCCTTTCATGCATCGCCACCAATCATCGGGTTTTGCAGCACTACCCAAAAAGATACTGTCAGCAACTTGATGCAAAATGGACAATTTACTTGGAATTTAGTCACCAAGGATTTAGCTCAAGCGATGAATCAAACCTGCGCTGAAGTTGCCCCAGAAATTAATGAATTTAACCTGGCTGGCTTGACAGCGACACCCTCACTCAAGATCAAAGTTCCTAGAGTTGGAGAAGCGAAAGTAGCATTTGAATGTTTAGTTACCCAAATTATTCAATTACAAACAAGTGCGAGTCAATCTATTGATTCTTGGTTGACACTCGGCGAAGTCATTGGCGTACATATATCAAAAGATCTACTTGAAGATGGTATCTTTAATACCGCAAAGGCAGGTATCATTTTAAGAGGTGGCGGCCCGGCTGATTATTTCAATATTGGTCCTGAGCAACTATTTAGAATGTCTAGGCCCAAATAAAAAAACCAGACGAAATTATCGTCTGGTTTTTTTGACTAGTGAGGATTTAGTTTAACTGCTGAATCCCACAAAGTAACCATCCTGTTTGACCATTCATTGGCTTGACCCAATTCCACACTTCTTGGAAGTCTGCAGCCGGCCCATCTTTTTCTTCACGGATGGAGCCAGAGAATCGAACACTAGCTAAGTATTCTTGATTTTCTTCTTCAACCGCAATTAAATCAGCCGCCAGGGTGAGAACTTGGGTAAAACTAGTGGCTGTTTGGCGCCCCAGCATATCTTGGCGAAGATGATTGAATAACTCGGGTGTAGTGTATTCCTTGAGTACTTCGATATTTTGACTATCAGACGCCTCTTGCAACTGCAAAAACAAACTCTTTGCATTTTGTAAGAAGGACTCTTGATCTGCCCAAGAACCTGGCATCAATTGCGCTTGAATAGGGCTCGAGGTGGGAGGTACGCCACCAACTTGACTACCAATACCTAAGGATGATGGATTACTGGCGGCAGTATGGCTTTCAATTGCCGTATTTTGAATAGCATGCTGCGGGGGTGCAGATTGCGTTTGCCAAGCTGGCTGACTATTCGTAGAAGAGCTCATACCCGCTGGAGCAGGCGTCATACCTAAGCCACCTTGCGCTTTATTCGCAAACCGTTTGTAAAGCCACAATCCTACGAGTGCTAGAAGCCCAAACATTAATAAACCACTGACCATCGACGCAATGCCGTCACCAAGTCCACCTAAGCCCATATGGGAAAAGAGATAACTCAAACCGATACCGGCAGCAATACCGCCTAAGATACCACCCATGCCACCAAAGCGACTCGGTTGAGCAGCCGGAGCTGCAGCTGGCGCAGCAGGTTTTGCAGCACCAGCGCTATTGACTGGAGCCGCGTCTGGTTTAGCCGGCAAGCTACTTTGATTTTTAGTGACGGTATTAGACTGTTTGCCAACACTGTTGCCACTCCCCATTTTTTTAGCTTCGGCAGGAATGCTTGTAAACATTACCAAGGCAATTAAACCAACAAAACTAGCAAGTACTTTTGTCAAAAGTTTAGATCTCATGTTTTAGTTCTCTCCGTTATAAAAACATACCTTATTAGATACTAAATTTTGTCTTTTGTCATTACGGACATTAATTAACCTAATTTTATTGTGGATATTAGCTAATACTCTGGTTTACCCCAGAGATTGTTTAACTCTTTTGAGATTTTTTCCACTGACAAATCAATAGCTTGGCTTGCCGATAACTTGTTGCAATTTGCCAGCTGATGAGATGGTGAAATTTACTGTCACCTACAATCACTACTTCTCCAAAGTTTTTAAACCAAATAGCGGCTAATTCAGTATCTGTATAGTTACCCAAATTCAAGCGCACCCGATTCTTTAATGGCGAGTTGTAGTTGTAATTACAGCCCACTAAATAAATTAAATCAATTACCGTTTTTCTAGTCAAAATACTGACGAGATATTCCATATAAACTCCTTCATATTGATACAGATATCTTAGAGTTTTTAATCCGATAATACCTTGCGAATTGCTGTATGAAAAATCTGATTTAGTGCAAACCAAACCAATGATTTTATTAATTTTTTAGATTTGAATCATCTGAACTGTTAAAACCTTTCTGTCTAATTTCAGATTGTCCCCAAGCCATATCTCTGATAGATCAATTTTAAAGTAATTACTAGCAACGAAGCCTAAGCTTGTATCCAATCACTCCAAAAGACTTACACCACTGTGAGGCGATGGCTCGAGTCAATGTATCAAGTAAAACAAATCTAGAGAAAATTCATAAAAGCACTACCCGACTTGCACCAATACAGGGCGCACTAGGGGGTTTTTTGGTGCAAGTTTGTCCATAATGATGCATCAATAAAAATAGTGAGGAAACTATGGAGCAAGTAAAAATTGGTACCGATGTTTTATTTATTTTATTAGGAGCTATCCTAGTATTGTTCATGCATGCAGGGTTTGCGTTTCTAGAACTTGGGACCGTTAGAAAGAAAAATCAAGTCAATGCCCTCGTTAAAATTCTAGTTGATTTTGCTGTTTCAACGATTGCCTACTTTTTTATTGGCTATAGCATTGCTTACGGCGTTGACTTTTTCTCGAGCGCAAGCACTTTGTCAGAAAAAAATGGCTTTGAATTGGTTAAATTCTTCTTTTTGCTGACCTTCGCAGCTGCTGTTCCTGCTATCGTCTCTGGGGGTATTGCAGAACGAGCTAAGATTCACCCGCAATTAATCGCTAGTTTCATTCTTGTCGGCTTTATCTATCCGTTCTTCGAAGGCATTGCCTGGAATCAGCATTATGGTATCCAAGCTTGGATACTTGCAAAAACCGGCCATGAATTTCATGATTTTGCAGGCTCGATTGTGGTTCATGCGGTCGGGGGGTGGATTGCTCTTCCAGCCATCCTATTGCTGGGTGCTAGACAAGGACGCTACTTAAAAAATGGTGGTATTGCCTCTCATCCACCTTCCAATATCCCATTCTTGGCCTTGGGTGCATGGATCTTGGCAGTGGGCTGGTTCGGATTTAATGTCATGAGTGCACAAACTATCGATAAGATCAGTGGCTTGGTTGCTATTAACTCATTAATGGCCATGGTAGGTGGCACGCTCTCAGCTTGGTTAATTGGTAGAAACGATCCTGGATTTACCTACAATGGACCATTAGCTGGTCTAGTTGCGGTATGTGCTGGCTCAGACATCATGCACCCTCTAGGTTCCTTAGTTGTGGGACTAATTGCTGGAGGACTATTTGTATATATGTTTATCCTTGTTCAAAATCGTTGGAAAATTGATGACGTACTTGGTGTCTGGCCCCTCCACGGTCTTTGCGGTCTTTGGGGCGGATTGGCCGCAGGAATCTTTGGAACACCTGAGTTTGGTGGTATGGGCGGGGTCAATTTCACAGCACAATTGATCGGCAGCTGTCTCGGGGTTCTAATCGCAGTCATTGGAAGCACGATCTTATACAGTATCCTCAAGGCAACCATGGGAATTCGGATGAGTGCAGAAGATGAATTTGAGGGCGCGGATCTAACGATCCATAAAATTTCTGCCACACCAGATCGCGAAACAAACTGGTAAAGCTTTTCCTGGGAACTTGCAATCCCGCATTGAACATGCCACCAAAACTATAGCCTGTTCAATGCGGGTAGAACTAAAGCATTCTAATTAGCCCCTGGAATCCAAGCCATTTCAGCTTGGTAAGCAAATTCGGTCTTAACATCGATCACGGCTGGAAGGTCACTAGCAAGAGCAGCAGCAAAGGCGGCCTTAAAGTCACCTGGCTTTTCTACAGTAATACCAAAGCAGTCAAAAGATTGGGCAATCTTCGCAAAATCAGTTTCTAAATACACGTAACACTCCGATTTTCTCCCCTGCTCACGAGATCCATAAGCAATGTTTAAATTCTTGAGTCCCTGAGATAAGCAATGATTGTTATTTACGATGGTGATTGTCTTTAAGCCACACCTTCGAGCGGTTTCTAACTCAGGTAAGTGATAAGAAAATCCACCGTCTCCAGTAAAACAAATTACCGGTCGATCAGGGGCCGCAGCTTTAGCTCCAATGGCAGCTGGAAATGACCAACCTAGGGAACCTGCAGCTCTCATGAAGGTTTGTCCAGGATGGCGCATTTCAACAAAATTACCAGACCACAATGCTGAGTAACCCGTATCTGCGACCACAATTGCATTGCTTGGCAATACCTCCGTAAGCATTCTGCATAGTTGTTGTGGACGAATTGGGCTAGCTTGGCGATTCAGATCAACAGCTTGTTCTTGCCACCAGTCGTCTACCAATTTCTTGGTGTAAGCCAGCCAGTCATCGTGTTGACTAACTTGTACAGCCTTTATTAAGGCCTCTAAGCCAGTTCGAACATCGCATAACATTCCAATCGTATTAGGATAATTTCTACCCAACTCGACTGGGTCAATATCTATCTGAATAATCGGTGTACCAGATCGAGGCATAGTCCAACCTGCTGTCGTGTGATCGCTTGTATTACTTCCTAAATAAATGATTAAATCAGCTTCATCAACTATA
>CAIQHU010000108.1 GCA_903871735.1 uncultured beta proteobacterium
CATGATAAAAGTCTCTTACAGTGGATCACCGATACAGGTATTGCTGCTATCGCCTCAGACAATCTTGCTATCGAAGCCTCTTCAACTTTGGGCCTACCCAAAGATTTTGGTCATCATGGGCCGATCCTCCCCCTACATGAACATTGTCTTTTTAAATTAGGTATTCATTTGGGAGAGCTTTGGTACCTGACTGATCTAGCAAGATGGTTGCGAGATCAAAAGCGAAGTCGATTTTTATTAACCGCTCCCCCCCTGCGCCTACCAGGTGCAGCAGGTTCGCCAGTTACGCCAATCGCAACGGTTTAAAGACCAAGCAAGAACTAAAAAATTCCTCGGTATGATCCGCCATCAATTTGAATATTTTGCCCTGAAATAAAAGCCGCTTGCGTACTACATAAATAAGCGCACATATCACCAAATTCTTCTGTTTTACCAAAGCGCTTCGCTGCAATCGTCTGTTCTAGTTGTGACCTCGCCTGCGCAAAAGAAATATCTTCCATCGTGGCTAAACGTTGTGTCATTTGCTGTTGCCGGCCAGTATCAATTCGTTCAGGCAGTAAATTATTAATCGTCACGTTGTCTGCTACAACTTCTCTTGAGATCGCCTTACATACTGCTGTCAAAGCAGTTCGAGCCGCTGTAGATAATCCCTGATGAGGACTGGGCGCCTTCACCATAGCAGAAGTAATATTCACGATCCGGCCAAACTGACGTTCTTTCATGCCAGATAATAAAGCGCGGATCATCAAAACTGGCCCCAACATATTCGCATCAAACGCCTGAATATATTCATCTCGTCCCCAATCTTCGAATTTACCAGGCTTTGGTCCCTCATTATTTGTGACTAAAATGTCTGCATCAGGACATGCGCTACTGAGCTTGAGTCGGCCTTCTTCAGTCGTTATATCTGCAACAACACCGAAAACGGGATTCCCAGTCTCTAAATGAATCTCCTTGATGGCATCCTCTAGTGTTTGTTCGTTACGCCCGTTCATGTAAACAATTACACCCTCTCTTGATAAAGATAAGGCGCAAGCCTTACCTAAACCCTTGGAGGAAGCGCAAATAATGGCTTTTTTTCCTGCAATGTGTAAATCCATCAATGTCTTTCTTAATTTAACTTCACTGTTTTGAGCACTTCACTAAAACGCTTGTACTCAGACTTCACAAAAAGATCAAAATCCTCCGGACTTCGGCCATCAGTTTCAAATCCATCTTTTTGCATCGCTGCTTTCATATCAGGATCAGCTAGCACTTGGCGCATCGCGCCTTGAATTTTATTAACTACCTCTTTGGACGTCTTCGCCGGTGCAAACCAACCTAACCAGGTCCCAGCAATAGTCAAATCAGTTAGTCCAGCCTCTTTAAAGGTCGGCACGGTTGAAAAATCTAGAGACCGAGTTTGCCCCGTAAAGGCAACTGCTCGAACACGTCCAGAGTTAACATAAGAATGCGCAATCGTTGGTGGCATAATCATAAAATCTACCTCCCCGGAAACAACGGCAGTTAATGCGCCACTAGTTCCCTTAAACGGAATATGCAGTGTTTGAATCCCAACTCGATTAGCAAATATCTCACTAGCTACGTGCAAAGCATTACCGACTCCTGGTGATGAAAAAATAACTCCATTTTTATTACTCTTGGCAAATGCAATAAATTCAGACAAATTTTTAACTGGTAATGCTGGATTAATTACCATCACATATCCAGTCCCAGATCCCATGTTTGTAATTGGAACAAAATCTTTAAAAACGTCGTAACCAATATTTTTATTGGCAATTGTATTAATTACAAATGCGGGGGTAGTATGCAGTAGTACATAGCCATCTGGGGCAGCATTTTTTACAGCCAAGGCGCCAATTGCTCCATTCGCTCCGGAGCGGTTTTCTACAACGATGGAGACTCCTA